>CANPXQ010000033.1 GCA_947586295.1 uncultured Bacilli bacterium | reverse complement strand
TTTTTTGACGAAATGTAGATAAAATACCCCCTTTAGTATCACTAGGAGAATTTATCGTATTAGATGCAAAAATATAGGGGCTCGAACTTTCACCTTTCATCCGAAAATATTCATTAATGTAATGACTAGTACCACATCTTTCTTCCCCAACAGTACTCATTAAATTAATGCTATTTAAATTAACTTCTTTTTCTTTGGCATCCATAAATAATCCCAACGCTAAACCAGAAAAATAGTCAGCGGCACTTTTTTCCCAGAAGTCAGAATCATTTTTATTATTAGGATCATATAAAATATTTAAAGCTATATCGTCGAGTAATTCTGTTGCTTTATCTAAATTTCCTGCTTTATAATATTGATAAGGTAAAGTTAACGGATTCCAAGCATTACCATTTTGCGGTTCTCTAAAATTTAATAAAATAATTTTATAACCGCTTTTTTTTAAATAATTAGCCGCATATTTATATATTTCGCCTTTAGGGTCCGTAATAATCATACTTTCCCCTTTTTTAGCTAGTAAATTAACCATTGGCTTTACTATTGTTTGAGTTTTACCACTACCGGTAGACCCTAATATTAAACTATGATATTCACCATTATCAATATATGTTTCTTTTTCATTATTAATTAAAGGAATTCCAGCAGCATCTAAACTATCAGCAAGACGATCAATTTTAACTACATCTTCCCCTTTTTTTATTTCTTTATCATCAGCCCATTTAGCGTATCCATCACTTTCTTTAGTTTTAAATTTCAACCCAATCCCATGACCTTTTTCCTTTTTAAAAATATAAGATGATACACTAGAAAATATTGCTATTAAAGCTCCAACAAACATTAATAAAGTGATTGGTAAGTAAGGAAATGTAAAAGCTTTAAATGGTGATAGACCATAAAAAACTCCTTCATTTAATAATGAAGTAAAGTTCAAAATAGCTATGGCACATAAATATAGTAATAAAATACAATAAATGACAAACATTAATAAATCTTTCTTATCTATTTTGAATTTCATAACATTCTCTTCTTTCTTTATGTATTATACAAAAAAATTCCATATTTAACAACTATAACCTAACCTTTTTATATTTAATTACCAATCCTAAAACAACCCCTAAAATGATAAAACTAACTAAAATAATAACTATATTATATTTATTATTTTTCTTTTTTTCCTCTTTTTCTTCTACTACTTCTTTTTCCTCATCTTCTTTTTCAATATCCGGAATTTCACTTCCTTTTTTTAAATCATAAGTCAATCTAACTGCTTTATTATGATAATTATCTTTGTCAATATTCCATATATAAGTATTATTTTCTACTTTATCAGCATTACTGGCAATAACTTCTAATGGTGTACTTATTTTTACAACTATATTTTCTAACAATGGATACTTATCAAAAACATCACATTTATTATTCGTTCGAAATAAAATGAAATTATCACTGTTTTGAATAGTTAATTCTTCAAAGCATTGTTTAATAGCATTAGACCGATAAATATCATTTAATTTAAAATTATGATTAAAACTAACACCAACGTATTCATTTAATTGATAAGGTTTAACTTCATAATAATTAACATTAGGTTGCATACCACCCACATAATAATCATATCTTTCATCGTTAAAATAAATTGGTTCATAATAATTATGATCTATTTTTTTAAATATGTCGACAATACTTATATCTTGATATTTTTCAGTATCGGCTAAATTTTTATCCGCTAAAAGAGTCGTCGTTTCTTGAAAATCATCCTTAGTTATATTCAAGTTATATTCAACACTACAACCACTTAATAACAAAAGAAAGATAAAACATAATATTATTTTTTTCATTATTTTTCTCCCCTCTTATTCGCAATTATTAAGATCTCCAGTTAAAATATTATTATTTTTAAAATATTGCCAAGTACTACGATAGTAATCAAAAGGATCAGTCCATTGGCCATTTTGTAATAATACTCCAAAGTGTAAATGGGGTCCTGTAGATGAACCAGTTGATCCAACTTTTCCAATTACTTGGCCTCCGCTAACTATTTCGCCTTCTCTAACAACAATACTATGATATTGCATATGACAATATACGGTTTGTGTTCCATCTTCGTGAGCAATATTTACTTGATTTCCACAAGCCGGTACACTACATTTAGAATTTTTATATGTAGAGCAATTAGCCTCATTATAAACATATACTATTGTTCCGCTTTTTACGGCATAAACATTTCTTCCCGCATTACCACCATTTCCTAAGTCTAATCCATAATGTTGTTTCGATGAACCATCAACAGGGTGAACACTTCGCCAATGATAACCTTCAGAACAATAAAATCCATCATCTAGTGGAGCATAAAATTCTCCATCATTACCACCAGTAGTACACATTAATCTTCGATTTAATACATTTTCGGAATCA
Organism: uncultured Bacilli bacterium; assembly: GCA_947586295.1. GTDB lineage: Bacteria > Bacillota_I > Bacilli_A > RF39 > UBA660 > Onthocola_B. The sequence goes on along the minus strand of CANPXQ010000033.1, from coordinate 6,110 downwards.
TAATTATCATAATTATCTAAGGAACGATTATAAAATAAGTTTTGGTCAGAATAATCACCAGTAACAAACAAAGCAAATTCAGCTTTTCTTCTTTTCATCAAACCTGATTGATTACAACTTCCCCACGCACAAGTATGACTTTTCATAGCGTTCCATAAGCCTTCATAGCCGCCATCTTTATAAGCTTGCAATATACTCATTGTATAAGCAGAACCAACATTATAATTAAAGCTAATAATTGCATCCTTTTGAAATTGTTTTAAGTCTAAACCTAGGCTACTGGCAGCATCGTCAACTGCAGGAGCAAAAACAGTTTCAATTGTATATAATTTCATTTTATTAATAACACTTTTAGGGACACATAAACCTACATCAACTCGATATACGTTACCTTGTTTATTGAAATATTGTTGCCAATTATTACTTTCAATATAAGCAGCCATATCAACTGTCGATATAGCATAGTTTGTCATCCCAGCACCAATAGAAATTGTGCCATCATTAATGTCATATCCTTTATAATTATTGGCATCACACACCGGGGCAGCTGTCTCGCCTTCCCAACTATCAATAAAACTTACAATATCGCCATTAGTCCCATTACAAGCAGAATTGTAATTGCCACTTCCAGCGTAAGTTGTTATTCCACCTAATAATATAAAAATAAATATAATAATTAAGAAAATAACAATAATTCCAAATATTAAAATTACTTTATTTTTTAATTTAAGAAAAGTAAAAGGACTAACGACAGTTTGACCTTCCATTTCAACATTAGGACTAGTGGCACTTGAATTTTCGTTTTCTTTTACATCTTCATTTTCCTCTTTGTTTTCTTCTTCATCATCAAAGTTTTCATCTTCTGCGTCTTCTTCAGCTTCTTCAGTTTCGGCATTTTCCTCTTCATAATAATTCATTGGATAATTTAAACTGGACCTATCGGCAGGGTTATATAATAAACGATTTTCACGCGAAGAAGTAACAACTTTATTCGTTGTTACTTTTTTACTAGAAGTATTTTCTTTTTCATCGTTCATAATCTCACCACCAAAACTTAGGATTTACTTTTTTCTATAATCCTCCCCCAGCTCCAAAAGAATCTAATTCTTCTTGAGAAACTACCACTTGAATCCGCATTCTTCTATTACCACAAATAAACAAAGCGTCTCCTTGATTATAATATTTAATCGATTCTTTTTCACTTTCATTCAAATCAATCAATTTAGCAAGATCTTCCACAGCTTGTTTTCTTAAATTCATAACTAAATAGTAAGCGGCATTATCAAATATTGCTTTTCCATGCATAATTAAATTAGAAGCAGCAAAGTCGGTTGGTTGTTGGGTAATAATTATAGTTCCTGTGTTATACTTCCGACTACGACGTTGGATTTGAGCTAAAAATTCAGCACCTAATTCATTATGAGATGAAAGTAATACGTGAGCTTCATCAACATACATAACTGTATTTATATCTTTATCTAAGCATAAGCCCCAAGCATATTTTAAGATATTAAAGAACAAAGCATTTTTTATATTTTCATCACTATTCATTAATTCTTTAATATTAAATGTTATAAAATCACTTTGAATACTTAAAGTTGTATGTCCAGTAAAATAATATCTTAATTCTTTAACTAATGGTCTAATCTTAAGTTCTAAGCGTTCCATTACATCTCTTTCGTGAGTAGCATCAGTCATCGATAAAAGTCGTCCTTTGATAGTTGCATATACATCATCAAACGTTGGATAATCATTTACAGTTAATTTAGTATAATCAGTATCAAAATCTATTTTATAACGTTTATACGTATCTTGAACTACTTCACTAAACATATTTAAAACATCATCTTCAATACTTGGGGAATAATATTTCATAAAAGCTTTTAATTGTTGAATAGTTCTAGTTAAAACAGTATATCCTAAACCTTGTTCAATTTCTTCTTCATCGGCATCGATAACAATTTCCAAAGGGTTAATCATTCCAAAATCGCCACCCTTACCTAAATCAAGGAAATCGCCACCTATTGAACGACACATTTCTTCAAGTTCGCCTTCAGGGTCTACACATACTACTTTACAACCATTTCTTAAATGAGTTCTTAAAAGTAATTTAGCAGCGGTTGATTTACCACTTCCGGAGGTACCTAAAATAATAATATTGGCATTATTGCGATTATTTTCTTTTCTAATTTGATATAAAAATTGGTTAAATAAGATAACTCCTCCAGAAAAATCAACACCTAAAAGGGTAGCATCCCCGGGATCCTTAATACTATCAAAGATAAAAGGATACATTCCCGCAATCGTAACAGAAGGAATTGGTGTACCAATTCTTTGTTCAATATCTTGTGGTGGAAAAATAGGGATTATAGATTTTAAAGCTTTTTCTTGTTCAAACATTAAAGCAATAGCGCGCATTCCTAAACCATCTAACAAAGTACGAATATGAATTTTTCTTAATTCTAATTCTTCTTTATTATCCGCAGTTATTAATAAATGCATTTGAAAATCAAATATCCGGGCTTGAGTTGCCGCAAGCATTTGAATAAATTGTTCTAGTGATTCATAATCTTGACGAATCATTTCTTTCATTGTTTGATCTTTTTCATTTTGATATCTTTGTTTCAAATCAGCAATTTCTTTATTTAACATTTTTTGTAAAACGGAAAATTGAATTGGGATGTGTTTTATTGCTACTTTAACACCTTGAATACTTGTTAAATTAGCTAAATGTCCTAACATAATATTTTTGGGAAAAGAAACAACAGTTAATATAGTAGCATATTTTCCCCCTAATACGAATTCGGTAGGTTTAAATTCCATACCTTTAGGAGCTATTTCACTTTTTAATTTACTCATCTTACATCACCGTCCCAAAATTGGTTTGTTCTCCACCATTTAAATAATTATCCAAAACCATTCTTAAATCATTATTAGATGTTTGCGTCGATTGTAAACCAGCAGTCGCTAAACCACTCATTAAATTATGAAGTTTCTTTTGAACGAGTTCCATTCTTTTTTCTTTAAATAAAATATAATATTCTGTATCTACAACGTTATACTCAGCACTCATAAAAAGATTAGCCTTATTTATATCTTGCATAATTAATTTTTTAATTGCCGAATTAGTTGCATTATTATATAGTATTTGCAATCTAGATAAATAAACATCAATATCTACCGGACGATCAGCAATAAGTAACCAAAATTCAAAATCAATTGAATTATAAAGATTTCTTAAATTCGCTATGGTATTATCTTGTAATCCCCGATCCATAATAAAAATATTTTTAGGAGAAACTTTTACACCAGTTACAAACTCCCCACTGTCTAAAACAATCATTCCATTAATAATTTGTTCAACAGGAAGCCAACTTTCAGTATACTTAGGATTTATTTTACTATTTAGTTTCTTCGCCGTACTCATCAATAACACACCATCCTTTCCAATAATAATTTCTTCTTTCTTTATAAAAATTAATAATATTCGATAATAATTGTAAAACATTATGATAATAAGGTACTGGCATTACTAAAAATCCCGTTATTAATGCTGGTAGTAATATTAATACCAATTCCCAAAAACTTGCATCTTGCATAAAAATTAACAATATTATTGTAAGAGATACTCCTGTACCAAATATAATTAAATCACTTGGAGTAAAAAAGCCTAATATTAATTGTGATTTTTTGGTATTTGCAGGAATTATAAAATTATTATTCATACCTTTCTATCCTTTCTTTTTACTTTATTTCTTTTCGTTTCCGTTTTTATCTATATATTCTTGTTTTTTAGTATTTAAATCAAATATCATATTTTTAGCAGCTGAAGCTATATCGTCCATACTCTTACCATCAATAGGAGCTTTAGAATCATAAACTTTTCCTTCTGCAGGATCTTTAATTTCAAGTGTTGTAGCATTAACAATCTTTTCAGCAGATTGTAATTTTTGAGATATTTCATAGACTGCTGAAGCTTTAACAGAATCGGTAATATCTCCAGTAATTTGACCATTAGCATCCATTTTTTGTTTAACTAAATTTTCAATATTAATAGTAGTTGCTTTATCTATTTGCGCATACATACTGTCTAAATTAGCAATTTTATCGGCATCTTCTTTCATTAAAGTACTAACCTTGGCATCAATAGCCTTTTTATAAGCTGCCGCATCTGTATAAGATGCTCTATTAATAGAATCCGCAGCAGCTTGTTCATAATCTTTTTTTCTAAAAGCTTCTCTTTTTTGTTCTATATTTTCTTTGATACTTGCTAAAGACATACCACTATATTCTTCATTATATAATTTAGTAACTTCGTCAGCATTTGCTCCTTTAAATGCAAAACCATTTTTTCCCATTTGAGCAACAATAGAGGCATCTGATATAAACTTAGTTTTTAATTTTTCGGCAGCTGCTTGAACATCATCATTTGCTTTAACAATTTTGTTAGCTTCTTCTATTTTACGATCATAAGAAGCCACATCAATTCCAACAAATGAATGAACTGCATCGCTAGCGCGTCCCATAATAACGCCGCCTAAAGTTCCACCTTTTTTAGCCCAGTATTTATCTCTTTCTTCTTGCTTATTTGTCATATTTTGAATTGCTTTTTCACGAGCATCTTGAGCTTCCTTACCATTTTTAGCATTAAAGCCACCACTTAAAGCACTAAAACCAGCACCAATACCGCCAAAAGAACTTATCACGCCTCTACCTAAAGCCATAGCTCTTCTTCCTGGCTTTTGACCATCTGTTTCTTTAAAATTATTGTATGCGTGTCTAATTCTACGGGCCATACCTTTAGGTGTCGTTCTAAGGAAGTTTTCCGCAGCATAAAATCCGCCTTCGCTTAATCTAGAAGTTAAACCTTTTAATCCTAAGTTTAATCCACCAGTTTCAATTCCAAAGACGTTTTGAATTAATTTTGGTGCTTGTCTTATAAAAGCAACAATTCCCATTATAATAAACGCTTTTACTAATAATCTTTGAAGAAAATTCAAACCAGAATTTGCACCAGCCGCAGCTATAGCAGGAAATTTATCTACAACAATCGTAATTAAAAATACTCCTAAATACATAACTAAAACCCGAATAAAAACTTCTAAATAAGTGCTAATAGTATATTTTACCCAATTGCTAAAAACACTTTTAGCTTTATTTCCAGGAACAACCCGGCAAATAACCGCAACAGGAGCTATCATTTGATAATAAATCATTTTAATAACTCGAATACCTAAATCAAAACAAAATAATAATATGCACCACAAAACAAATAACCCAGCTACTTGAGATATGAAAAAAGTATAACTAATCACATTATCAGCCGCTAGTTCCGGAAAATCATAACCATTATACTCCCCAGCAAATATATAAAAATCACTATCTCCTCGATTAACTTCATCAAAAGCCATATTAACTGTAGCTTCTATTTCTTCAGCTTCAGAAGCATAATCGCTTTCATAAATATCTTCATTAACAGTAAAAAAAGCTCGGAAAATATTAGTAGCAATAGTTCTTCCCCCATTAGCTATAGCATCTCCACTTACTTGTTCATTTAAAACTATTCTCCCGATAACATCATACTTTAAAATAGAACCTTGAACTTTTGTTGCAACATCAAAAACTGTTGGTAAAATAGCAATTATAACTAAAGATATTATAACGTTTTTAATTATATTAACAAATGATTTATCCCCTTTAGAATATTCATCTGGACTAATAACTGCTCTTAATAAAGAATATGATAAAACAAAGAGCATAACTACTCCCAATATAATATATATCCGGCGAACAATACTAGAATAATCTTCATTAGAAAAAATTTGCAAATCATTAGCTAAAAACATAAATATATTATAAAAACCACATATAAAAGTATAAATTATTCCATCAAGAAATAAAAACAATTTTCTTATAATAGCACCTATATTCATTGAAATCTTTCACCTGCCTTATTTCTTGTTTTTCATCATAAAAATTATATCACAATATTATTTCTTGCGCAATTAATTCATTAATTTTCCTTAAACCAAGCTGTGCAATTAAAATAGAAATGTGACAGTTATTCCAATTTGCCATCAAAATTTCAGGAACCGATAATGTGATGATAA
>CANPXQ010000032.1 GCA_947586295.1 uncultured Bacilli bacterium | reverse complement strand
AAAGATTTAGATTTTAGAAATCCTAGTGATTATGAAGATAGTTTAAGAACAGATTATGGAGATATAAATGGTAATGGGAATGATACAGAAGGATTACTGTTAGAACTAACAACAGGAAGTGGGTTTGTTCCTATAGGCAGTAGTGAAACTAATTCCTTTCAAGGCAATTTTGATGGAAATAATAAAACAATAGAAAACTTATTTATAGATAATACAATTAGAGTAAGAGCTGGTTTTTTTGGAACTATAAAAGGCGAAATACGTAATATAACAATAAGTGGAAATGTAAAAAGCAAATATGATGAAGGAACAAGCAATGTAGGTGGTATTTCTGCTGATTCTTTTGAGGGCAGTAGTTGTAATAATTGCCATAACAAAGTAAATATAATAGCTGATGGAAAAGAGGTTTATTCAGGAGGAATATTTGGTTCATCAGGAACGGTAAGTTTAACTAATTGTACAAATGAAGGAACAATAACAGGAAAGGTAAGTACCGGTGGACTTATCGGGGCTAATTATACTACAGTAAATACGGATACAATAATAAAAGATTCTTATAATTTAGGACTTATAACTAGCATTTCTTCACTCAATACTTCAAGTAATAGAATGAATATTGGTGGCCTTATTGGTTATATTTCAAATAGACAAAATACTAAAATAATAATCGATAATTCACATAATACAGGCGAAGTATCTACTGATGTTTCAAATAATATCATACGAATTGGTGGTTTGGTTGGTAATACTGATGGAACAATAGAAATAAATGATAGTTATAATAATGGTAATATTACAACTAGCGGTGATAATAATGTAAATATGGGAGGACTTGTAGGAGAAGCACTCAAAGATGTCATTTTAAATAATTCTTATAATATTGATAATACTATAAAAATAAACCCATCAGGTTATAATCAAAGTGCTAATATTGGGGGTTTAATAGGAGGAATATTTAATCAAAATGGAAAAAGCATAGTTAGAAATTGTTATAATACAGGAGAAATATTTAATGGGGGTCGAGTTGGTGGCATAATTGGTATATTGCAAACGGGAGTATTGATTGATAAATGTTACAATACAGGAAATATAAGTGTTGAAAATGAAATATGGGATATTTCACATACTAGCGGTTTAATTGGATTAACTGGTGCTTGGGATTATCTTAATCCTTCTGATATAATTATTAATAGTTATAATATGGGAAATATAATGGTTAATAATAAAAACAAATCATTTGTTAATGGATTAATAATTAATGAAACAAGTAATGAAATGAGGCTATTTAACAGTTATAATATTGGTAATTTAGAACTTCAAAGTAATGTTGATGGTAGTTATATTACGGGATTAATATTAGGAAGATCTAAAAGTTCTCAAAGTAGTCTAAATACTATTAATATTCTAAATAATGTATATACATTAGGTACTATAACGGGGATAACTACAAACAAATATAATTTAGGATATTTTGATCCTAATACCACAACCAATGATATAGATAATACCTACTATTTAAATAATGCAAATATAGTAGGCTCAAATATAAGTGATTTGGGAACTCCAAAGACAATCGATGAAATAAAACGTCAAGAATTTGTTGATGAGTTAAATAATAATTTAGATTCGATAGATATTGCAGCTTTAAAACAAGAATTAATTGCAGCAGGTTATATAGATGAAACATATGATTTAACTTTAAGTAAATGGCGATTAGGAGAAAATAATTATCCTGAGTTAATTAATGACTAAGAACTAATTAAAAAGTTCTTTTTTTTCTTGACAACTGTATATATACTGTATATACTGAATATATACAAGAGGTTAAATATGGATATAATTATTAGTAATAGTAGTAATACACCAATTTATGAACAAATAAAAGAGCAAATTAAAAGCAAGATAATATCTAATGAATTAACTACCGGCGAATTGTTGCCTTCTATTCGAGTACTTGCTCGAGATTTACGTTGTAGTGTTATTACCACTAAAAATGCTTATGAAGAATTAGAAAAAGAAGGATACGTTAAAACGATTCCTTCTAAGGGAGTATATGTAAGTAATATAAATAAAGAATTAGCTAAAGAAGAACAACTTAAAAAAATTGAAAAAATACTAGAAGAAGCTGTAGTTCTTGCTAAAATAAACAAAATTAATGAGAAAGAATTAAAAGAAATAGTAAGTATATTATATGAGGAGAGATAGTATGAAAAATGTAATTGAAGTTAAAAATTTAACTAAAGAATATAAAGGTTTTAAATTAGATAATATTAGTTTTAATTTACCTGTTGGATCTATTATGGGATTTATAGGTGAAAATGGAGCAGGTAAGACGACGACTATAAAATCTTTATTAGATATAATTAAATATGAAGGAAGTATAAAATTACTGAATAAAGAAAATAAAAATGAAGCTTTAAAAGATATTGGGGTAGTATTAGATGATGCTTTTTTCCCAGAAATATTAAATGCTTTAGATATAAATTCTATTATGAAAGGTATATATTCTAATTGGGATAGTAAATTATTTTTCCAATATTTAATAGATTTTAAAATACCTAAAAATAAACCAATAAAGAATTTATCTAAAGGAATGCATAAAAAACTAGAAATAGCAGTAGCATTATCCCATCATCCTAAACTTCTTATTTTGGATGAACCAACAACAGGTCTAGATCCTGTAGCTCGTAGTGAAATAATTGAAATATTCCAAAATTTTGTTGTTGATCCTGATTGTTCTATATTTATATCTAGTCATATTACTAGTGATTTAGAACATATAGCGGATTATATTGTATTTATAAATGAAGGAAAAATTATTTTAAATGAAAAATGTTCTACATTATTAGAAGAATATGGAATCGTTAAATGTAAAAAAGAGGAATTTGTTAATATAGATAATAAAGATTATTTAAAGGTACGTAAATATCGTTATGACTATGAATTATTAGTAAAGAATAAAAAAGAATTTAAAAGAAAATATAAGATGGAATTAATTGAAAAAATATCTTTAGAAGAACTAATGGTATTAATGTTAAAAGGAGAATAAAAAATGTTAGGATTTATTAAAAAAGATTTATTAATTGTAAAAAGAACTTTAAAAACTTTTTTGGTTATATTTATTTTTTATGCTATTTTAGCCTATACTGGAGATCTTGATTTATCTTTTCTATTACCCTTTTTAAGTGTATTGGTTATGATGTCTAGTTTTAGTTATGATGCTTTTAATAAATGGGATAGTTATGCTTTAACTTTACCTAAAGGAAGAGATAATGTCGTAAAAGCAAAATATATTGTAACTTTAATATTAATATTAATTACTTCGCTTTTAGTAATCTTATTATATAGCATAATATCTTTTATCAAAAAAGAACCAATCGATATAAATATGATTCTATCTAATTTTGTTGGTAATATTATTGGAACTATTTTAGTAGAGTGTGTAATGTATCCTATTATATTTAAATGGGGAATTGAAAAAGCTCGAATAGCTATACTAGGTATTGTAGCAATATTTGTAGTTGGTTTAGGTTTATTAATATCTAAAATTGATAAAACAACTTTAAATATTTTATTTGATTATATATTTAAATTTTGGTATATATTTATCGCTATAATATTTATAATATCATTATTAATATCTATAAAAATATATTCTCAAAAAGAATATTAATAATGTAACTTAGTTGTAACTTTAGTTATAATATAATTTAACTAGAGGTGGAAAATGGAAATATTAAGAGTTGAAAATTTAACTAAAATATATGGTAAAGGTTTAACTAAAGTTGTTGCTTTAGATAATGTTTCTTTTAGTGTTGATGAGGGAGAATTTGTTGCTATAGTAGGGGCAAGTGGTTCTGGTAAATCAACACTTTTGCATTTAATTGGTGGGGTAGATCGTCCGACAAATGGTAAAGTTTATATTAATAATAAAGATATCTATAGTTTAGATGATGATAATCTAGCAATATTTAGACGTAGACAAGTAGGATTAATATATCAGTTTTATAATTTAATTCCCATATTAAATGTTGAGGAAAATATTTTATTACCAATTGCTTTAGATAATAGGGAAATTTCTCAAGAAAAAATAGATGAATTATTGAAACTATTAAATTTAACTAATCGAAAAAATCATTTGCCTAGTGAATTATCTGGTGGTCAACAACAAAGAACAAGTATTGGTCGAGCTTTAATAACTAATCCGGCAATTATTTTGGCTGATGAACCAACGGGGAATTTAGATTCTAAAGCTAGTGAAGAAATTGTCTCTTTACTAAAAAAATCTAATAAGGAATTAAATCAAACAATAATTATGATTACGCATAATTTAGAAATTGCCAAGGTAGCTGATAGAATAATAAAATTAGAAGATGGGAAAATTTCTTTAGGAGATAAAGATGAATTTATTAAATAAATTAACCATTAAGAATTTAAAATTAAATAAAAAAAGAACTATCGTTACAATTATTGGTATTATATTGTCAGTTGCACTTGTTACAGCAGTTTCTAGTATGTATTCTTCGGCTATTGCTTCTTTAATAAAATACGAAACAACGGTTAAAGGAAATAATCACGTAGCTTTTTATCATCAAAATATTAATACTTTAAATACAATTAAAAACAATCGTGAAGTAGAAGATATTTATTTAACTTATGATTATGGATATACTTATTTAGAAAATAGTAAAAATGAATATAAACCATATGCTATTATAAAAGCTTTCAATAAAAAAGCTTTAGAAAACTTAAGTATTAATTTAGTAGAAGGAAGAATGCCTACTAATAGTAATGAAATATTAATTCCAACTCATTTAAAAACTAATGGTCGAATTAATTATACTATTGGTGATGAGGTAACTTTAAATGTTGGCGATAGAGTAAATATCAAAAAGGAAAAATTAGATCAATTTGAATCTTTAGAAGATGAAGAACAAATAATAAATACGCATAAGCAAACATATAAAATTGTAGGTATAATTAATCGCCCTAGTAATAGTATTGAACCCTATAGTGCTCCTGGTTATACTTTCATAACTTATAATGAAGAAATAGCAGGTAATGATTTTGATATTTTTGTTCGTTTTACTAAAAAGGGTACTAAAAGACATTATGAAATCGAAGCCGCTATATTAAATCTTGATTCCCATATTTATCAAAAATATATGGAAGGTATGTTACAAGCTGAAGATTTAGAAAATAACAGCGATATTTTATCTTTAAAAGTTATGGAAAATCAATATTTAATAAATTTAGAAACAAATCCTTTTAAAGATAGTTCAGTAGGTTCTTTAGGAGTAGTAGTTGTAATAGTATCTTTAATTATTGTTTTTACTTCTATATTTTGTATAAAAAATAGTTTTGATATTTCCATAACTGAAAAAATAAAACAATATGGAATGTTACGAAGTATTGGAGCAACAAAAAAGCAAATCAAAAAGAATGTTTTTTATGAAGCAACTATTTTAGGTTTAATTGCTATTCCTTTAGGTATAGTTTTTGGTTTATTAGCCTCTTACATATTAATAATAATTAGTAATATCTTTTTAAAAGACGGATTTTCTCAATCTATGAAACTTATCTTTAATTTTTCTTTTTATGCCATTTTAATAGCTATAGGTTTAGGCATCATTACCATTTATTTTTCAGCCTTTAGAAGTGCCAGTAAAGCCAGTAAATCATTACCTATTGAATTAATACGTAATAGTGCCAATATTAAATTAAATAAAAAGAAAATAAAAGGTAATCGTTTGATTAAAAAAATATTTGGTGTAGGAGGAGATATTTCCTATAAAAATATTAAAAGAAATAAACGAAAGTATCGTACAACAACTATTTCCATAGCAACTTCTGTTATTGTTTTTATAGCTTTAACTTCATTTATGAGCCTAGCTTTTAAAACTACCAAAAATGAACTAGCTTTACAAGAGTATAATTTATTATTACATATATATAGTAAAGATAAAGAACTAGTAAATAATAAAATAGAAGAAACATTTAATATAGATGGGATAAATAATTATACAGTATTAGAACAACAAGATTTTTTAATAAATAATCCCCAGATAAATCCCCAAAAAGAATTTAATGGTTATCATGAAGAAAATGGTGAAAGAGTTTATTATTTAAATGTGATTAATATTGGAGAAAAACAATACCAAAAATATTTGGATAGTTTAAATTTAGATTATGATTATATGATTGATAAAGGTATTCTTTTTGATAATACTATTGTAAGTAAATATGATGAAAAAAAGAAAAAAAGTATTGATTATCAAATGCGCGAATTTACGTATAATAAAAATGATTTAATCTCATTAAGAAAAGAAGATGCGACAATTGATATTGAAGTTGGTTTAGTAACAGATAAATTACCTTTTGGTTTAGCTAATAATTTATATAATAATTATTTTATTGTTAGTCCTACTTTATATAATAAATATGCACATAGTTTAGCTGTTAATGTCTTTTATGATGCCAAGGATGCTACTAAAGTCCAAGATGAAATAGAACAAATATTTACCGATATGGAATATAGTTTAACAAATAGTGAAGAAAATGCCCGAGTTATGAATAATTTATTTACATTAATAGGTATATTCTTATATGGATTTATTATTGTTATATCTTTAATAGGAATAACTAATATTTTTAATACAATAACTACTAATATGGAATTAAGACGTCAAGAGTTTGCAATGTTAAAATCAGTTGGAATGACTTCTAAAGAATTTAGAAGAATGATTCGTCTAGAAAGTATTTTTTTAGGTTTAAAATCTTTAATTATTGGTATTCCTATCGGTTTAATACTTTCTTATTTAATTTATTATGCTTTAACAGATAGTTATTATTATAGTTATACTCCGCCAATAAATGCTATTATTATCGCCATTATAGTTGTTTATTTATTAATAATGATAATTATGAAATATTCTTTAAGTAAAATAAATAAACAAAATACGATTGATACTATTCGTAATGAAAATATATAATAAATATTGTATAATTAAACTTAAAGGGAGGTCCTATGAAAATCCTTTTGGTTGAAGATAATGTAACTATTGCTAAAAGTTTACAATATGCTTTTCATAAAAATAATTATGAACTACTTTCTGCTTTAACAATAAATGCTGCTTTAAAATTATTGACTGAAGATATTGCTTTAGTAATTTTAGATGTTACATTAACAGATGGTAATGGATTTGATTTTTATTTAAAAAATATAAAAAGTAAAAATATACCAACGATATTTTTAACCGCTAAAGATGAAGAAGATAATATTGTAAAGGGTTTAAATATGGGAGCAGAAGATTATATTACTAAACCATTTAGTACAAAAGAACTTCTGGCAAGAGTTAATAAAATATTTTTAAGAAATAAACAAAAAAGTATTATAGAAGTAAAAGATATATCTTTTGATTTTAATAAAATGCTTGTTTTAAAAAACAAAGAAATAGTTGAATTAACGCCTTTGGAAATTCAAATATTAATGTTATTATTTTTAAACATAAATAAGGTAGTAACTAGGAATGCTATTTTAGATAATATTTGGCATATTACAGGTAATGATGTTGATAATCATACGGTAACCGTTTATTTAAAAAGAATTAGAGAAAAGTTAAATACCGATATAATTAAAACAATTAAAGGAATAGGTTATAGAATAGATGAAGAATAAAATTAAATTAAAAAATACATTAAAAAAAATATTTATTTTAATGACGGTATTTATTATAATATTTTTCTTTATTCTATATTTAGAAAGAAAAATCTATATTTATAACTATAATAAAACTATTGCTAATATAATAGATAATGTCTTAGTTAAATATCCTAATTTAACGGAAGAAGAAATAATTAATATTTTAAATAATCCTCAAGAAATTAATATAAATTATTTTAAATATGGTATTGATATTTATAATGATTCGATAATAAAAAACAATGATTCGCTATTTATATTTATTAATATTATTTATTTAATATTTATTATTGTTATAATAACTTTTGTATTTATAAAATATGAAAAAGAAAAAGATCAAGATATTAAAGATATAACAAAATATCTAAATGAAATAAATAAAAGAAATTATGAGTTAGATATCGATAATTTATCAGAAGATGAATTATCGATATTAAAAAATGAATTAGTTAAAATAACTAAGATTTTAAAAGAAAACTCTTATAATTTAGAAAAAGATAAATTAGAGTTAAAAACAGCTTTAGAAGATATATCGCATCAATTAAAAACGCCCTTAACAAGTATTTTGATAATGGTAGATAATATAATTGAAGATAAAAATATGTCTAAAAATAAAAAAGAAGAATTTTTATTAGATATAAAAAGAGAAGCTTTAAATATTAATTTTTTAGTTCAAAGTTTATTAAAACTAGCGAAGTTTGATGCTAGTACAATTGCGTTTACCAAAGAAAAAGTTTATTTAGAAGAAATTATAAATGAAGTAATCAAAAAGGTGGCTTATTTAAGTGATTTAAAAAATATTAAATTAATTGTTAAGATTGATGAAAAAGCCTCAATAGTTGGTGATAAAAATTGGCAAATAGAAGCTATAACTAATATTTTAAAAAACTGTTTGGAGTATTCCTTTGTAAATAGTAAAATTGATTTAGAATGTGGTCAAAATAATGTTTATAGTTATATTTATATTACGGATTATGGTAAAGAAATAAAAAAAGAGGAGTTAAAACATATCTTTGATAGATTTTATCAAGGAGAAAATAAAAATAATACTAATGTCGGAATAGGGCTGGAACTTTCTAAAAAAATAATTAATAAAGATAATGGAATTATTCTTGTAGAATCAACTAAAGAGAAAACTACTTTTAGGATTAAATATTATAATTGGTGAAGTAAAGTAAATGTTGGAAAAAATAAGAGAAAAATACAAGTTATATAATTAAATTTGTATTTTTTTTTTTTT
>CANPXQ010000031.1 GCA_947586295.1 uncultured Bacilli bacterium | reverse complement strand
TTAGGTTCCTTTAATAATTATGACGAATTAAAGAAGGATCATCCCACAGGCGTAGCCGGAAATTCCTATTTAGTTGGGGATAATTTATATGTTTGGTCAGATGATGCCAAAGATTGGATAGATGTAGGTCTTATTCGTGGTCCTCAAGGCAAAATAGGGCCTACCGGTGATACTGGACCAAGAGGACTTCAAGGAGAACAAGGACCTCAGGGGGTAAAAGGAGAGCCAGGTCCCCAAGGAGAGCAAGGCAAAATTGGCCCCACAGGACCAACTGGTCCAGAGCAAATAAAAGCGGCGTATTTAACGACTTTTAATGAAAACTATCCATCTGAAGGATTGGAAATTGCCTCAAATGGCCAAATACCAATTGAAAGATTAGAATTACAAACGGGTAATATTGTAAGTGTTAATAGTGATAATACAATTTCTTTTAAAATAATAGGTTATTATCATATAACTTTTATGGTTAGTGGCTATGTAAAAACAAAAGGATCTTTTGATTATCAAAAGGATTTTATTTCTGTCGGTTTTAGAAAAGTTAATTCTGATTCTATATTTATTGGTGATAGTGCTTGGGTAGTAGATAATATTCCTGTTGAGGTACACGGAGAAGGAATTATATCTGTAGCTGATGTGACAAGCAAATTTGAACTAGCTAATGTTGCCTATCAAAATTTATATTTATTGACACCATTTATTAATGATATTAATTCTAATTCTTATTTTACTAATCAAGTTGTAAGATTAAATATAGAATATTTAGGAAATCAAAGAAGTCTTTCTTAGCTTCTTTTCTTTTTTTTTGTTATAATATAAATAATGGAGGAAAAAATGAATAATTTAGTAATTAATGGTATTTATAAACATTTTAAAGGTGACTATTATTTAGTTATAGATACAGCTATTTCATCAGAAACTGGGGAAAAATATGTAGTATATAGGGCTTTATATGAAAATAGTCAATTATATATACGTCCTTTAAATATGTTTTTAAGCGAAGAAGATCATCAAAAGTATCCTAATGTAAAACAAAAATATCGTTTTGAATTACAAAAAATAAAAAGCATAAAGCATAATTAAAAACACCATAATATAATTAGGTGTTTTTTAATGAAATGGCAAAAAAGAGGGATTTTGAGTATTGTAATTATTTTTTTAATTATTTTTGGGATAAGTTTTTTAAATATTATTTTTTGGTATCGGGATTATCGAAAAACTATTAAAATTGTCGATGAATTAAAGGATATTTATGTAACTAAAGAAGTAGATAATTTAAAAGAAATATATGTTAATCCTCCGGAAGATGATAATGATATTTATTGGCAATTAATTAATAAAAAGCTATTAAGCGTTGATTTAACCGAATATAAAAATAAAAATGCCGATACAGTTGCTTGGTTAAAAATAGATAATACTAATGTTGATTATCCGCTTGTTAAAAGTACCGATAATAAATTTTATTTAAATAAAAATTTTGCTAAAGAAAATAGTAAAGCGGGATGGATATTTAGTGATTATCGAAATAATTTTCTTAATTTAAATTATAATACTATTATTTATGGTCATAAAAGAAAAGATAAAACAATGTTTGGTACTTTAGATTATTTATTAAATGAACATTGGTATGATAATTTAGATAACTATTTAATTTATTTAAGTACCGATAATATAAATTATTTATTTCAAGTCTTTAGTGTTTATACTATATATCAAGAAAGTTATTATATAAAAACGAATTTTATTAATAAGGAGGAATATCAAAAATTTTTGGATACAATAAAAGAAAGAAGTAAATTTAATTTAGGAAATGTAAATATATATGATAAAATTTTAACTTTATCTACGTGTTTAGATAATAATGGTAATAGAATAGTAGTTCATGCTAAACTAATAAAAAAAGAAATTCGTGATTAGAATTCCTTTTTAGTTTTTAAATAAGATAAGGAAGTAGTAATTCCTAAAAGAGATAATATAGCTGTAATTAAATAAGTATTTATAAAATCATTGGTACTAGGGTTGTCAATATCAAAGATTTCTTCTATTTCGGCTAAAGATAATTCATCTCCTTTAGTAATATCTTTACTTTCTCCATTAATTTCCAATACTCCTTTAGTAGTATCTGCTGGAACCCATAAACTTGGTGCATCTGCTTTTTCTGTTGTATTTTGAATTTCCGCATCATCTTTTAAAGCTAGTTTTGGTATTTCGGTAACTCCTGCTCCTTGACCAAGCTCAATACCACCAAAACCATTACCAGATACATCTATAGTTCCTTCAAATGTAACATTACCACCATTAATTAAAAGGGCTGCATTGGCTCCCGTAAGCTTTATATCTTTAATAGTAGCCATCGTTTTATATACTTGTAAAACATAGATACCATCCCAAACAGTAGCATCATCGCCACCTTTAAATTTCCCAGTATAGCGTAAAGTATGGTTATTACCATCTAAATATAAAGGACGAGTTATGTTAATTTTACTAGTTGTATCAATATCTTTACCAATTATGATTGTATCAATTTCTTCATTACCAATCGCTGCTTTTAATTCGGTCTCATCATTAACAGTTTGACTTTCAGCATTTACTGTAACAAACGGAGCAAACATAATTAATAATGCTAACCAAAATTTTTTCTTCATTTTTACCTCCTTTCTTTCTAATTATATTTTGGGTATATTAACTGGAGGTATACTGGAATAAAGTGGTTGGCTTATTTTGGTAGTTATATTTTAATTTTCTTATGTCTTTTTTTATAGATAATTTTTCGAATTATATCGACAGGAAAAACACTTAAAGCCAGGATAAAGGAAAGAAGAAATTCTTTGGTACTTAAACCGAACGTGCGAAAAACTTCGCCTCCATTATAAATAATATATATTTGAACAATAAAAATAAAAGAAAAAATGAAAAGGAAAACTTTATTTGTTTTTAAATTTGCTAAAATGTTTATTCTTTCAGTTCGTGCATTAAAAGCGTTAAAAATACCTAAAAAGATAAACATAGCGAAGTAGGCAGTCATAAGATAAATATTTTCATTACTAGGTCTTATAAGACTTTTTATTAATGGAAGTTTTAAGAATAAAATGCATAGTAGGGCATTATATAAACCGGTAATAATAATTTGGTTATACATATATTTGTTAATTATTGCTTCATCTTTTTTCTTTGGAGATTCTTCCATATATTCTTTTAAAGGAGATTCAAAAGAAAACGCTAAGCCGGCAAAAGTATCCATAATCATATTGAGCCAAAGCATTTGGATAATAGTTATAGGTGTTGATACGCCTATAAAAGAACCAATGATAGATAATACTAAAGCAGTCATATTAACTGTAAGTTGATAAATGATAAAACGACGGATACTTTTAAAAATAGTTCGGCCATAAATAATTGCTTTACAGATAGAATTGATATTATTATCTAAAATGACAATATCACTAGCATCTTTAGCGACTTCGGTACCACTTCCCATAGCAAAGCCCACATTAGCTTTTTTTAAAGCGGGAGCATCATTAACCCCATCACCGGTCATTCCAACAACTAAATTAAGTTCTTCAGCAATACTCACTAAACGACTTTTATCTTGGGGTAAAGCCCGAGCAATGACGATAATCTTTGGTAATCTTTTTTTAATTTCTTCTTCAGTTAAATTGTTAAATTCACTACTATCGAGAATTATTTGATCACTATTTTCATATAAACCGACTTCTTTAGCAATCGCTGTAGCTGTTTCTTTAGCATCCCCAGTAATCATTATGGTTTGAATACCCGCATTTTTAATCGTTTGTAACGTTTCTTTAGCTTCTTCACGCAATTCATCTTTGATAATAGCTAATCCTAAAAAAGTTAAATGTTCTAAACTTTTACCAAACGCTAAAACAATTATCCGACTTGATTTTTTAGTTAAAGCCGTAATATTTTTTTTCACAATATTTTTATTAAAGGAATATTTAATATTGCCATCAACATCTAAATAACTTTTGCAATTATCTAAAATTTTTTCCGCTGCTCCTTTAATAAAAAAACTTCCATCATCTAACTTTATATAACTATATTTTTGATCACTATTAAAAGGAACTTTTTCGATAATCGATGCTTTAATATTCCTATTATAAGGACAAAACTCTAAAAGAGCTCTATCCGTAATATTTCCCCCAATAATTTTATCCGTACTATACTTGCTATCATTATTAAAAACTAAGGAAGTATATAAATATTGATAATAAATAGGGTAGTTTTTAATTTCTTGCATATTTATAAATTTTTTATTATAACTATCTATACCAATAACTTTTAACATTCCTTTGGTTAATGTTCCAGTTTTATCTGTCAATAATAAATTAAGACTCCCAGCGGTTTCAATACCAACTAATTTTCGAACTAAAACATTATCTTTGAGCATTTTTTTCATATTACTAGATAAAACTAAAGTAATCATCATTGGGAGTCCTTCAGGTACAGCGACAACAATTATCGTAACTCCAAGAGTCAAAGCATATATTAAATGATTCATTATAACAGGAAAATTACAAATAGTTTCTTTTATTAAATAAACATCAAAATTATTATCGATAATAATAACGGAAAATAAATAAGATAAACTCGCTAGAAAAGCCCCAAAATAACCAATTTTACTTATTGTTTTCGCTAAGTCACGTAATTTTAATTTTAGAGGGCTATCGGGAACTTTTTCTTGTAATTCTTGGGTTATTTTTCCATAAATGGTTTCATCGCCAATTTGGGTAACTATCATATAAGCATTTCCCGAATAGACAACGCTACCCCGATATACTTTATTATTATCCTTAATTTGACCTTTAATTTCTTCTTTCTTTGTTTCTTTAGCTTCCCCATTTAAAGCTGATTCATCAACAAAAATAGAACCATTTTTAATATATCCATCTGCCGGTATTTTATCTCCCTGTGATAAGGCAACCAAATCCCCCATAACAATTTCATTAATTAAAACTTCTATTAATTTATTATTCCGTATAACCCGACATTTAATTCTATCAGTTTCTTCTTGTAAATGGTTAAAAGCCTGTTCACTTCCGTATTCTGATAAAGTCGAAATAAAAGAAGCTAGAAAAATAGCAATTAAAATCCCAATTGTTTCATACCAATCAAAACTTTTAAATAATAGTAAAATTTTGATAGCGAGAGCAATTAATAATATTTTAATTATGGGGTCCCCAAAAGATTCCAATAGCAAAGAGAAAAAAGTATTTTTTTTCTTTTGAGTAATAACATTACTACCATATTTTTTACGATTATTTATTACTTCTTCATCATTTAATCCCATATGCTTGTCCTCCATTTAACTATATGTCCCACTTTTATTTTTATGATATTTATGCTAAGATTAAATAGAGGCTAAAATGAAATTTATATTAAACTATGGCCAATTTATGGTTTTATTTTTAATTATACTTTTATTTATTATTGGAATATATCAAACTAATTTTAAAAAAGAAGAAGCATATAATGGTAAAAAAATAGAAAACATTATAAGTGATATTGACTATGATAATGATGGAATTGATGATTATACAGATATTTTAAAAGGCGCAAAAGATTTTATTAGTAAAAAACCAAAATATAAAAGTAAATATTATGAAGGTGGGTATCCAACGGATGAATATATGGTATGTACTGATTTAATTTGGTATTCTTTAAAAGAAGCAGGATATGATTTTAAAGAAATGCTTGATGAAGATATAAAAAATAATATAGAGGATTATGATATTGAGGTAAGTGATCCGAATATTGATTTTAGACGGGTTAAAAATATAAAAGTATATTTAGATAAATATAGTGAAAAAATTACGGATGAAGATGTTTTTAATTATCAAGCCGGGGATATCATAGTATATTCTAACCATATTGCCATCTTATCTGATAAAAGAAATAAAAAAGGATATCCGTATATTATTCATCATTCTGGTAATTATCGCTATGAAGAAGACGCTTTAAATGTTAAAGATATCGTCGGACATTATCGTTTCCGTTTGACGGATAATGTTAAGTAACCTAAATAAATATTTTAAATGACTAAAAAAAGTGCTATAATTAACAAAGTGAGATGAAAAAAATGAATTGGGAAATAGAATTTAATCAAATAATAGATGATATTTTATTAAATGAAAAATTTATTAGTTTAAAATATATAATTCATCATGGAATATCGCGTTTAGATCATTCCTTACACGTAGCAAGAATAACTTTTTTAGTATGTCGTAAATTTCATTTAAAAAATACTGCAGAGATAACTAGAGCAGCATTATTACACGATTTTTTTACTAATAGTAATGAAAAAAAAGCTTTTTATAAACATCCAACTTGGGCTTTAGAAAATGCGACAAATGAATTTGCTTTAAATGATATGCAAAAAAATATTATTGCATCTCATATGTTTCCAATTTGTAAGACTTTACCTAATTGTAAAGAAAGTTTTTTAGTTTCTACTATAGATAAAGTTGTCGCATCTTATGAATTAACTAAATATAAAGCCCCTATTGAAATTGGTGCCATTCTTATATTTGTTATTAACTTTCTCGCTATTCAAAGATAAAATTTGTCCTCGTAACTCAGTTGAATAGAGTAATCCCCTCCTAAGGGATAAGTCGTCGGTTTGAGTCCGACCGAGGACGCCAAATTGATAATAATTTTTATTTAAAAAACACATATTAATAGGGGAGGAATTTTATGGAATTTGAAAAAGTTATTAAAGAAAGATTTTCTGTTCGTAAATTTCAAGATAGAGAAATAGAAGAAGAAAAACTATTAAAAATATTGGAAGCTGGTAGAATTGCGCCAACGGCCAAAAATCTTCAACCTCAAAGAGTATATGTATTAAAAGGTAAAGAAAAAATAGCTAAATTAAAAGATGCGGCAAAAATGACTTTTGGCGCCCCAGTTGTTTTATTGGTTTGTGCCGATATGGATGTCGCTTGTAAAATAAGTTGGGATAATGGAGGAACTACGGCGCAAACTGATGCTTCTATTGCCGGGTGTCAAATGATGTTAGAAGCTTGGAATCTAGGAATTGGATCAGTATGGGTACGTTATTTTAATAATGAAGAAGTAAAATCTAGTTTTAATTTACCAGATAATATTGAAGTAGTATGTCTTTTACCTTTAGGATATAAAGATCCTACTTGTGTATGTAGTCCTTTACATAATCAAAAAAATACTTTAGAAGAAATGGTCCATTATTTATAAGAAGATTTATTCTTCTTTTTTTGATATAATAAAAATGAATGGGTGTGAAAATATGAAAGTAGTAGACAGCTGGCAAGATTATGAACTTATAGCGATGAATGATGGAATGAAATTAGAAAAATGGGGAAAGTTTATTTTATCGCGTCCAGATCCTCAAATAATATGGAATGAAAAAAGCGATTTATGGAAAAAAGCGCAAGCAGTATATCATCGTAGTAAAACTGGCGGCGGAGCTTGGGAAAGAAAAGAAGCTATACCTGATAAGTGGCAAATTAAATATAAAGATTTAACATTTAATGTTAAACTAATGGGTTTTAAACATACTGGTATATTTCCTGAACAAGCTTATAATTGGGATTATATGCAAGAAAAAATTAAAAAAAGTAAACGAAAAATAAAAGTTTTAAATTTATTTGCTTATACAGGAGGAGCTACAGTAGCTTGCTTAAACGCTGGGGCTACGGTTGTTCACGTAGATTCTTCAAAAGGAATGGTAGCGTGGGCCAAAGAAAATGTTTTAAGTAGTAATTTAACGGCAGCGGAAGTGCGTTTTATTGTAGATGATTGTTTAAAATTTGTAGCGCGTGAAATTAGAAGAGGAAATAAATACGATGCTATTATAATGGATCCGCCTTCATTTGGCAGAGGGTCTAATAAAGAAGTATGGAATATTGAGGATAGTTTATATAAATTAATTAATTTGTGTATGGAAGTTTTAAGCCCCCAACCATTATTCTTTTTAATTAATTCTTATACGACCGGTTTAAGTCCTATGGTTTTAGAAAATATTTTAAATTTAACTGTTAATAAAAAGTATCCAGGTATTGTAACAAGTGATGAAATTGGTATAAAAATGCAAAATAGTTCTTTGATATTACCTTGTGGTATATATGGAAGATGGGAAAATTTTGACTAAATTAGATATTTTATACGAAGATAATCATCTAATTGTTGTAAACAAGCCTTATAATATACCAGTTCAAAAAGATAGCAGCAATGATCGAGACTTAGATACCTTAATTAAAAATTATTTAAAAGAAAAATATCATAAACCAGGAAATGTTTATTTAGGATTAATCCATCGTTTGGATAGACCAGTGTCAGGCGTAATGGTTTTCGCTAAAACTAGCAAAGCAGCTAAAAGATTAAGTGAACAAATACAAAAACATTTATTTCATAAAACTTATTTGGCTGTTGTTAATGGTAAAACTTTAAAACGAGCAAAATTAATTGATAAAATTAGTAAAGAGAAAAATAATTTTAAATCATATATAGATGAAGAAAATGGCAAAGAAAGTATTTTAGAATACCAATTGTTAGAATATAATTTAGAAAATAATTTATCTTTATTAAAAATTAATTTATTAACGGGACGACATCATCAAATTCGTTTACAATTATCTAATCAAAACTATCCAATATATGGAGATAATTGGTATGGTTTAAAAGAAAAAGCGCCAATTCATTTAATATCTTATAAACTAGAATTTCTTCATCCAGTTACGCAAGAAAAAATGGCCTTTACTGTAAAACCAGAATTAAAAGACAAATGGTTAATATTTTCTGAAGTAATAAAAAATTTAAAATCGTTAAATGAAAACTTAAATTCTCGTAGTGTAAAAAATAAAAGATTAAAGAAATAAATGCACATAAAAACAAGAGATTTATAAAATTTTGAATTGAAAAACAATGTAAAATATAGTAATCTAATAGATATGAGCAGAGAATTTAAGTTTTTTAATC
>CANPXQ010000030.1 GCA_947586295.1 uncultured Bacilli bacterium | reverse complement strand
GTAAAGATTTAGATTTTAGAAATCCTAGTGATTATGAAGATAGTTTAAGAACAGATTATGGAGATATAAATGGTAATAGTAATAATACCGAAGGATTACTGTTAGAACTAACAACCGGAAGTGGATTTGTTCCTATAGGCAGTAGTGAAACTAATTCTTTTCAAGGTAACTTTGAAGGAAGTAATAAGACAATAAAAAATTTGTATATAGGAAGTAGTGGAGATGTTGGTTTTTTTGGAAGAATAAAAAATAGTAAAATTCATTCTTTAACAGTAACAGGAGAAATAACAAATGCAACTCGAGCCGGAATAATAGGTTATGGGTATGGAACTACTGAAATAAGTAATGTAAATAATTACATTGATATAATAAGTGATAAAGCTGGCGGTTCATTAGGAGGTATCATAGCTATTATAAGTGGAAATGTTACTATTAAAAACAGCTATAATTATGGAAAAATAAGCAATACTAATGATACTGGTGGGATAGTAGGATATAATGCAGGAGAATTATTAATACAAAATTGTGTGAATTATGGGGAAATTACTAATGATTTAGGAACGTATATTGGTGGCTTGTTAGGACGTGATAGTGGAACGCAAACAACCACTACGATTTTAAATTCTTATAATGAAGGAAAAATAAATGGAACGGCTAGAAATGTTGGTGGTTTAATTGGGGAAGGTAGTGGCACTGTTGATATATCTAATTCCTATAATTCTGGCATAATAAATATTAATACTACAAAAAATAATTATGTAGGCGGAATAATTGGTAATTTATTTTCTTCAACGGCGATGTTGGAAAATTTAGAAAATAAAAGTTTAATTTCTATTAAGGGCAAACCAGAATATGCTAATTGTGTTGGTGGACTTGTTGGGAGAATTATGGATAATTCTACTGTAAAAATTAATAATAGTAATAATAATACTTCAAAACTAGAAATAATTGTTGATGAACTTAATAATCATAGCAATGAAAAAAATGTTGGTGGCATTATTGGTGTTAATGTTAGTTCCCATTTAATAATTATGAATTCTTTTAATTTGGCGAATATTGAAGGAGGTACAAAAATAGGGGGTATTTTAGGATCAAGTGGTCAAAATAATGCTAAGGTACTTATTGATAAATGTTATAATAAGGGAAATTTAACATCAAATTTTGTTCAATCAAGTGGTACATTTGCTATTGGCGGTATTATTGGATATAATTGTTATGCAGGAATTTCATATATTACTAATAGCTATAATTTAGGAAACTTATATTCTGAAAATAAAAAGGCTACTGCAATTAGTGGGATAATTGGAAGTATGTATTCTGATAACAGGATAACAAAAAGTTATATTGTTAATAGCTATAATCAAGGAAGTATAACAAATACAGTTTTTAATTCTTATTTAAGTGGAATAGTTACTGATTTTGGAGCATCAGTTCAAAATGAAGTGTATATAAATAATGCGTATAATATAGGTGATATTAATGGTAATAAAAAATATGGAATATCGTATATTACTACAGGTTATAATGTAAATAATGCTTATTTTTTGAAGGCAGAAGGAGTTATTAATAGTAATAAGGATGTTGGTGAAGAATTAACTAAAGAACAATTTAGTAATTTATTTAGTACTTTAAATAATAATATAAATAATATTTCTTTAGATGATTTAGCAATAGACTTTCCAGATTATAATATTAGTTATAATAAATGGCAAATAGGAGAAAATGGCTATCCAGAATTGATATTGTAAAAAATAAAAAAATCTCTTGCGAATATATGCCTATCTATAGTAAAATTAATTATAGAAGGATAATGGATAAAAATGAAAAGAAAAACTGTCTTAGTAATTTTAGGAATATTAATTATAGCACTATGTACTTTAAGAATAAGTTATGCATTTATAAAAGATAATATAGGTGAAAATGCAACATCAAATATTGAAATAAATACTTGTGCTAAAATTCAATTAACGGATAATGATAATAATTCTATTAATTTAGAAAATACATATCCAATGGATGATGAAGCTGGAATGGCAACTAAAGGATATGAATTTAGTGTAACAAATACTTGTGAAGAAGATATAAGTTTTAATTTATATTTAACAAGTATAACTACAAATGAAATAGAAGATAATGATGTAAAATATGCCATAACAGATATATATAATAATGTTCTTGTAACTGGCTTGTTAAGTGAAGCTGATAAGGGTGAGGAAGAATTAACAAGTGAAGAAATAAAAGAAATAGAAGTAGGAATAAAGGAAACTCATAAAAATATTTATAGAGTGTATAATAATAAAAAATATGTTAATGTTAAACCTACAAATGAAGATAATAAGTTTAAATTATATTTATGGGTAGATGAAAATGCTGAAAATGATACAATGGCGAAAAGGTTTAAGCTAGGATTATCTGTAAAAGCCGTAGATTTTGATGGAGAATATGTAAAAGATTTAAGTGGAAATAATTATGATGGACAATTAAAAAATGGAACCATAATAAAAACAGATGAAGAAGGAAGACAAGGATTATTTTTTGATGGTGTTGATGATTATGTAGATATTGCAGATTTACCAGCATCAATAAATTGGGATGGAGGATTTACTATTGAATTTGAGGCTAAATGGTCAAGTCTTAATTCTGGGTCTAGAATATTTGATTTTGGAAATGGCGAAAGTGTTGATAATATTTTCTTGACCAATAATTCCACGACTAACGGTTTAGAATTTGATAGTCGATACGAAGCAACATCACGCGGTTGTACACTTGCTAAAGATATCATAGAAGTAAATTCAGTGCAAAAATATAAAGTTGAAGTAGTAAAAAATAGTGATTCATATACGCATAATATATATAAAGACAATGAATTATTTTTGACTAAGACATATAATGTAACATCATATGTTAGAAATGTATTAAGAACTGAAAACTTCTTAGGTAAATCAAATTGGCCAGCTGATAAATATTTTAATGGGTATATTTATAATTTTAAAGTAACTGATTCATTGGGAAATGTAGTAATATGGTATGATTTTGCTAATGAAATAGTAAGAGATTTAAGTGGTAATGGAAACTACGGAAAGACTGTAAATATTGCAAGATGGGATGAAGAAGGAATAATTACATCTGATGAAAATACAAATGGATATGTAGATTGTGGACTTGCCGGTTATGATTTTAAAGATAATGTTAGTTTAATTGTTAAAATTAAAATAAGCCGGTTTACAACAAATGATCATCAAAGAATGTTTAATAATTATGGACCAATTGGGTTATGGTCAGGGGTTGGAATAGCCTATGCTCAAGACAATTCTCCAAATATTTCATTTTGGGGCGTGGATTCGAATGGTTGGCATCATCTTGGAGTAAGTAAAAAACTGATTATTAATGATTGGTATACCATTGTAGGAACATATGATAGAAATACTGAAAAAATATATGTAAACGGTGTATCTTTTGGTGAAAAAACTTTTAAAGATAATATAAAAGTAAGCAATTACCCATTTATAATTGGACGTAGTTTGTTGAGTGATAAGGATTATACTTTAGCAACATATGCTGAGGCTTTAATATTTGACCGAGGATTAACTGCAGAAGAAATAGCTAAAGATTATGCAAATGAAATAAATCCAACTAATAAACAAGATTTATTGCTCTGGTACAAATTTAATTAAGCAAAATAATGCTTAATTTTTTCTTTACATTTTTTCTCCAACTAACCTCTTGATATATATATATATATAGTACAATGGGGGATAGAAGGATAGTTAAGGAAAATGAAAAGAAAAATAATATTAGTATTTTTAGGAATATTAATTGTAATGTTAGGAGTATTAAGAATAAGTTATGCATTTATAAAAGATAAAGTAAGTGAAAGTGCTATATCAAATGTGGAAATAAATACTTGTGCTAAATTACAATTAATTGAAAATGGTAATTCTATTAATTTAGAAAATACATATCCTATGGAAGAAGATAAAGCATTAGAAAATGAAGGATATGAATTTAGTGTTACAAGTGCTTGTGAAGGATATGTAGGATTTAATTTATATTTAACAAGTCTAGATACTAATGAAATAGTAGATAATAAGATAAGATATGCTATAACCGATATAGAAAAAAATATTCTTACAACAGGAGTATTAGAAAAAGAAGTAAATAAAGAATTAAGTAGTGAAGAAATAAAAGAAATAGAAGTAGGGATAAAAGGAAAAGTAAAAAAAATATATAAAATATATAGTAATGATATACCAAAAAAAGAAGAAAGTAGATATAGATTATACTTATGGGTAGATGAAGAAGCAAGTAATGAAGTAATGGGAAAAAGTATTAAAGTAGGATTAAGTATAAAAGGATATGATAGAGAAGAACGTTTAGCGGAATATTTAATAAAAAATAAAGATGATACATTAATATATCACGATGGTAAAGCCGATTATGAGAAAATGGAAAATTTTGAATTAGAAGCAGAAGATTATTCTTATAGATATGCAGGGGCTAATCCCAATAACTATATATGTTTTGGAGGAGAATGTTCAAGTGATTCTACAAATGCAAATTATGCAAACTTATATCGTATAATAGGATTATTTAAAAATAGTCTTAATTTATATGAAACTAAATTAATAAAAGCCGATTATGCAACAAGTGAACAATTAGGAACTAATGGTGCATATAGTGCAAATGATCGTTATTATTGGCAATACTATAACAAAAATGTTTATTTGTCAGCATATTGGTCTAAAAGTGTTCTTAATACGATAAATTTAAATACTAATTATATAAAATTATTAGATATAAATAAAATTGAAAAACATATATGGTATATTGGTGGTAATAGTGAAGAAAAATTGTTAAATCAAAATGCTAAAGAGGTTTATGAAAACGAAGTAGGCATCAATGCATTAAAAGAAGAAACTGATATTTGTTATAATAAAGAATATCATATTCCCAGTAAATGTGTTAAAGGTGATTTATGGTATAGTGGTTACATTGGTTTAATGTATATATCTGATTATTTTTATTCGGCACTACCACAATATTGGAATTTAATTGGTTGTGATATGCCATTAGGTCACAAAAATGTTTGTAGTTCTTCAGGAGGAAAAAGTGAAAATGATTACCGATCAACTCTAGGTAATAATTGGTTACATATTGATAGTGTTATAGCAGAATGGGCCATAACTAATTATGATAGTAGTGCTTTTTATATTTACCAAGATGGTAGCATATATAGTAGAAATCCCTATAATTATTCTTATCCTGCTGATAATAACTTTTTCGTTAGACCGGTATTTTACTTAAAAACAAATGTTGATATTACCTTAGGCGCAGGTACTAAAGAAAATCCCTTTATTATTAATTTAGATACAAATAGTTTCTAAGATATAAAAAAGACTAAATTTTTAGTCCTTTTTTAATACTAAAGCTAAATTTTTCTTAACATCATTAAGTTTAGTGGCGTATTCAGGATTACTTTCTAAAGCTCTAGTTAAGTTTAGAATTTCTTCAATGGTATCTTTATTTTCAATTAATAATTGTTGGGCTTGACTAGTTAGTAAAGTTAATTTGTTTTCAATATGTTCTTTATCTAATTTAGCCTTTTTTAACCCTTTAATTTCATCTATAATATCTTTTATTTCTTGAATTATAGGTGCATATATATAATGATTATTATTAGACATAATTAATGAATATATTAAATAACAAGCTATTGAAAAAAGAATTGTTAATACTGTGATACTAATTTTATTATCGGTAGTTAATTCTTTATTTTTATCATTTAAATCAACTTCTAATTTTTTAACAATGCGGTAAGTATCTTCATATAAATCTGCTAAAGCTAATTCATCTTTTTCTTCGGTTGTTGTTTCTCCTTTAATATTTAAAGCATCTAAATCTAAATTTAAATATTCTTCAAGAGGAATATCTTCCAAATTACTTAAATCATATGTGGTAACATCTCTATTAATACCATACCAATGATTTTTATAAGGTTCATATTCTATTAATAAAACTTTATCTTCATCATTTTTTTCATATTTTTCGGTAATCGTATAAGGGTCCTTTGCTAAAGGATTATAAGTTGTCGTTTTTGTCATATATTCACTATCTAAAGCAGAATTTATTCCTCGTCCGGCTTTATATGCCCCAAAAATGATACCACTGGTAATACCTAAACTTAATCCTAATAAACAAATGCTCTTTCTTAACTCTTTAAAATTAAACTTATTATCTTCTCTTAAACCTTCATATATTTTAATATTATTATATATATCTTGTAGTTCTTTGGCATATTTAGCTAATTTAGGTTCTAAGTCTTTAAGTAATTTAAATTTATAAGACATATCGGTTGTACATGAAACTATTGTAGCAATTAAAGATTCCGAAGCGTAACTTGCATTAAAACCTTCCATATCAATTAAATTTTTTGCTTGAGCTATTTTTTGATATTTATCAATTCTTAAATCAATTGTTTCTAATTCTTTTTTTACTTCTTCGTGAATAAATTCTTTTTCAAATTCATTTAATTTAGTTAAAACTATACTAATCCCTAAATAAGCATACTCTTCTTTAATAAATAAATATGTTATGTGATACATATCTTCTACAATTTTTCCTTCAATAGAATAATCTAAAGTATCAGAATTATTTAAACTTCTCAAAATAGTAAGTATTTTTTTTCGATAAGTATTAAATAATTCTTTGGTTTTTTCTTCCTTTTTTAAAAAAGTTTTAATACCTTCGGTTAAAGATTTAGCCACAACATAAATTTCATATTTTGTTAACATATTATATAAATTATCTAATTCTTTAATTGATTTACTATAATCTTGCGCTAAAATAGCACTTTGGCCTATGGCTAAATTAGGATTAGCATAATTATAACTTTTATTTACTTCTTCCGTATTTCTTTGCATTATTTTTTCTTTAATATTTTCAAATTCTGTTACATTTAAACCAATATTTTTTAATTCATTTAAAATATTGTTAACCTTATTTAAACTTGAGGCATAAACTATAGCTTTATCCATTATAAAAGCCCCCTTTAAGTACCGTTTATTATAGCAAAAGACCTAAATTCTGTCAAATAAAGTTAATCACAATAATTCATAATATATAATTCGTCATACTTATGATTAGAGATAATGTGCCAACTCTCAGCAATAGTATCTTTATCACATCTAACTACATCATAAAATAAAGTATCATAATAAATTGTTTTATTAATAGTTGTAGTTTTATAAGAAAAACGGGGAGCTTCATCATTTAATAAAACATTACAATAATCTAAAGAAAATAAAATAGCCATTATAGTTAAAAAATACATCCAACTAAAAATAATTATCTTTTTTAAAGATTGACCTTTGTGATGAAGAATAAAACCAATTAAAGAAATAAAAGCCCCATTAATAGAATATATTGACCCCCAACTACTTTCACTAGGAAAAATCATTATGGCTGTGAAAATGATACCTAAACCAAAAATCAAAAAACAATTGGCAATAATTTTATCTTTTTGTTTAATTTTTTGATTAGTATAATAAATAGTCTTAGCAATATTTTCTTCATACTTTTTTATATTTTTTTCTTTAGTTAATTTTTCACCACTTAATAATTCGTTAACGGTAATTCCTAACTCTTTACATAAATCATTAAATAAACTTAAATCGGGCATATTTTTACCATTTTCCCAATTACTAATGGCACGATTACTTACTCCTAATTTTTCTGCTAAAGCATTTTGCGTTAACTTTTTTTCTTTGCGACAACTGGCAATAAATTTACCTATTTTTTCTTGATTCATATTTTCTTCCTTTCAGTGTTTATTTTATAGTAAAATCATTTTTTTAAACAGGAAATAGTACTTGAATAAAAAAATTTATTAATAGCTTTATTGCTTCATTAAAAAAAGAAGAGTAATACTAATATTAAAGAGGTAAAAGTTAGTATTTTCTTCTTGAAAGTATAAATTGTTCTCTATTATGTTGTTCACTTATAGTATCATTTACTATTGTTAAAATTTGTTCCATAGCAATGGGTTGACTAAAAATATCGTGATGGCAATGAGTTAAAGTATGGTTAGAAAAATTCTCAATTGTTTGAGTTGAACTTATTACCATTCCATCCGATAATTTATCAAATAATAAATCATTCATAATATATAAACCTATTCCAGTTATTGATCCACTTCTACATACTTCATAAAATTTTTGATTACCAAAACCAGTAACAAAGTTATGGTATGAATTTAATTTGTTTATCGTCATTATATTATGATTATTTAAAATATTAGTAATAAAGTTGGGATCATAATTATCTAAATCTATATAACCTTTAATTGGTAGTCCAATATCATAGTCCATATGCGAATTACTACTTGTATTTTCATATGTTTTAATAATAAAATCATAGACATAGTTAACTAGAAATTCATTTCTTAGATGGGAAGTTAAAATTTCTTTTATTTGGGGATATAGAATTGTCGGAGTAGCCATTTTTGTACCTTTAAAAGGAGTAGCTGAAGTAAAAATATTAGTTTTCTTAAAACTTTGAGGATTTTTAAAGAAACTTGGAGTATAAAAAGCTAAAGCGCCACCCTTCGAGTGAGCCAAAATATTAATGGTTTTGGTTGTTGGTTTGTTAGCCAAAGCATCTATATAATGAGCTAATATTTCAGCGTCTTTTATTAACGGAGCATCATTGTCTAATAAATAAAGTTTAATATTAACATTTTGATTATTTCTTATAAAAAAATTATTTATTTTGTTAATCCCAATTTCACTATCTTTAATTTTATTATAATCTTTGGTTCTATTTTCTACTCTAGAACCGTGAATTATTATAAAATAATCTTGATCTGGTACATTAAAAAAATCAAATGATGCCATTGCTAAAGATTTACCATATTCTGTATCTTTAACTTTTTGCCATATATTTAGTTCTTTATTCCATTTTCCTAAATATTCTATATTTCCCATATTTTCCCCTTCTTTTGGAAAATATTATACTCATTTTCTAATTTTTGTCAACGTATGTCAAAGATATAGTAAACTAGATTATTTCAAAAAATAAGGGGTAAATAAGGGGTAAAAATAATAAAAACTCCCATACTTTTGGGAGTTATTGCTATTTTGGTGCCCAAGGCCGGGATTATACTTATAGTTTATAAATTTTTAATAAAGTTTAATTTGGCGTATT
>CANPXQ010000029.1 GCA_947586295.1 uncultured Bacilli bacterium | reverse complement strand
CTTCAACATATATATCATAACATATCTTTTTTAATTTTTGTATTGTTTTATCACCCAATATCTAATACACAGCAAAAGAATTTAATTCGACATTTTTTTGTTATGGCTTAAATTATAATAAATGTGGTGAATAAAAATGAAAGTTAAAGTCATTGATGAAGCTCATGAAAAAGATTTGGAAAATAGTGTTAATAGCTTTCTTTCTTCTGGAGATTTTGATATAATTGATATTAAATATCAAGTAGCGATTGGTGTTTGTGGAGAAGAACAATTATATTGTTTTAGTGCGATGATTATTTATAATTAAAAAACTTACATTAAGTAAGTTTAAAGCATATACATATTAGTAGTATTAGTATCATAATCATCGATAATAGTATTACTTGTCGATTCTAGTTTACTAATACGATGTTCTAAACGGTTTATTTGTCTTTCAATTTTGGCAAGACGGCTTTCTAAGTCATTATTAGTCATATTCATCATTCCATTATTTCCCGCATAAAAACTATTAAATGATTGACTAGCTTGATAGGGGTTTACTCCCATTCCCATATTTAAATTGGGATTATACCCTTGATAAGACATATTACCTTCACTAAAAAATGAATTACGTGTTTTTTTCATTTTTTCCTCCTATAACATTATATGCTTGAGATAAAGGAAGTGTTATAAATGCGGATGCGTAATCCTAAAGATAAAGATGAAGTAATAAAGAATTGTTCCTTTTTTTATAATTTTGATTTTTCCAATCCTAATCCTATTCATTTAGAAATAGGTATGGGTAAAGGTAATTTTATTTTACAAATGGCTTTAAAATATCCCCATATTAATTTTATTGGTGTAGAAAAATATAGTTCGGTTGCTAGTTATGCAATAAAAAAAATTGCACCTTACCAATTAGATAATTTAAAAATTATTATTTGTGATGCTTTAGATTTAGAAAAATATTTAAAGGGTAAAGTTTCTTGTATATATTTAAATTTCTCTGATCCTTGGCCTAAAAAAAGACATTCTAAAAGAAGACTTACTTCGATAGATTATTTAAAAATATATGAACAATTATTTATAGATGAAAAACTAATTATTCAAAAAACCGATAACTTAGATTTATTTAAGTTTAGTTTGGAAAGTTTACAAGAATATGGTTATACTATAAAAGAATTAAGTTATGATTACAAATTAAATACTTCAGTTGATGTAATGAGCGAATATGAAGAAAAATTTCGGGATAAAGGAATTAAAATAAATTATTTAAAAGCTATAAAAAAATAATTTTTTTTGATATAATTATAATTGGTGGATTAAATGAAAAAAATAATTTTGGTAACTATTTTTATATTTATGATATCCGGATGTAGTAATGTTAAAAATTTGTCATTCAATGATATACTGCAAAATTTTAATACTTATGGGCATAAAACTAATATTTATAGATCGGGATATAAATATTATTTACCAAGGTCAATGCAAGTAGAGGATAGTACTTTGTTTAATGAAATTATTGTGAGTGAGTATAGTAAGTATTATCTATATGTAGATGCTTTAAGTTATAAAGAAAAAATAGTTAAATCCTATAATGAAAATAAAGATAGTTTTTATTCAAAGACTTTAAATATCAATAATAAATATGGATATGTAGAAATAAATAAACAAGAAAATGAAAAATATTTGATTGAAATTATGTATAATTATGCTAAAATAGAAGTAATGGTAGATAGAGATAAGATAAATGAAGCTCTACTTACTAGTATAAGTATTTTAAAAAGTGTTGAATATAATGATGAAATCATCGCTAATTTATTTTTGAATGATATTTTAGATTTTACAGAAGAAGAGTTTAACATTTTCAATACTACCAGTAGTGATAGTACATATTTACAAATGAAAGAAGAAATTGATGAAGATTCAGAATATTTGCCAGATACAGATTTGTTAAACTAGGAAGGTGAAATAAATGGGATTGTTTGGAAAACTTAAAGATATTTTATTCGAAGAAGAAGATGTAGAAGAAGAAGTTATACCTGAAGAAAAAAAGACAGTTGTAAAAGAACCTGTTAAGATTGAAAAAGAA
Organism: uncultured Bacilli bacterium; assembly: GCA_947586295.1. GTDB lineage: Bacteria > Bacillota_I > Bacilli_A > RF39 > UBA660 > Onthocola_B. The sequence continues at coordinate 7,260 of CANPXQ010000029.1, read as the reverse complement.
GAAGTAAAAGAAGTAAAGGAAGTTAAAGAAGAAAAGAAAGTGCCTTTTACAAAGCCTAAGGAAGAATTAAGTGAAGACTTTTTAGGAGAAAGAGATTTATATCATAATGAAAAAAGTTCCCCTTTTTTAGATTTTGATGAAGAAGAATTTTCTAATTATTTAGTTAAGCCTAAGACTAAGAGTGCTAATGTAATTGAATATGAAAGAAAAAAGAAAGTTGAAAAAAGGTCTGATTATGGTCGTTATGAAAAAACAGAAATAAGAGAAACGGTAGAAAGAAAAAAATTTAAACCTTCGCCAATTATTTCTCCAGTATATGGCATTTTAAATGAAGATTATCATATTGAAGATATAAAAAGTAAAGGGGAAGAAGAAGCTTTAGATATTGATAAAGTACGAAAAAAGGCTTTTGAAAAAGAAGAAGAAAAAAAAGAAGGAAAAGTAAATTATTTTGAAGAAGAAACAGTAACAGTCAAATATGAAGAAGCTGAAGAAGAAAAAGAAAAGAAAGATAAAACAATTGAAGATTTATTAGAAGATACAACTGATGAAATTATTAAAGTAGATTTAGATAATGAAATGTCTCCAGATGAGGAATCTCGCATAAAATATGAAGAGATTGAAGATGAATTAGATTTAGATAACGCGGAAGTAAATGAAACTGAAGCTGATAGTTATGAAAAAGAAGAAAAGATAGAAGAAGAAAAAGTTCAAGATGCTAAAATGGATACGACAACGGAAAGCGATTTATTTGATTTAATTGATTCTATGTATGATGAAAGGGAGGACGGTGAATAATGGATTTTTGGTTAAGCTTTTTACCTTTAATTATCTATATACTATTAATTATATTATTAATTGTAGGCATAATTTTAGGAATTAGGACTATAATAACAATGACAAAAGTAGAAAAGATTGTAGATAGTGTTAATGCTAAAGTTGAATCATTAAATTCGGTATTTAACCTAATTGATTATACAACAGATAAAATTAGTGGAATAACGGATAAAGTTATTGACTTCGTAATAAATACGTTTAAAAAATTGTGGCCTAAGAAAAAAATAAATAAGGAGGAAGATTTAGATGAAGAAGCATAGTTTTGCTAAATTTATGGCAGGAGCTGCTGTAGGTGCTGGTTTAGGAATTTTATTTGCCCCTAAAAAAGGTGAAGATACTAGAAAAGAGTTAAAACAAAAAGTTGATGAATTAATTAAAAAAACTAAAGAAATTGATGTTGATGAAGTAAAAAATAATATTTTAGCGAAAGTTGATGAAATTGAGGCTTTACTTAAGGATTTAGATAAAGAAAAGGTTTTAGAAATTGCTAAAGAAAAAGCAAAATTAATTGAAGAAAAAACGGGAGATTTAGTAAATATGGCAGTTGATTCTGCTAAACCAAAATTGGAACAAATGGCTAAGGATGTAAAAACAAGCACAATTAAAAGCTTAAAAGCGATAATAAAAAAATTAGAAGCAAAAGATGCTCCTACTAAGAAAAATTTAAAAAAAGCAAAATAAAAAAGTATAATTATAACTACATCGATATTTAATTGGTGTAGTTTTTAATTTTGTTAATAAAAAAATTGGAGCTACTTACGTAGCTCCTTAAAGAATAAAAAGGGGTTGACTAGTGTGATACTAGCACCAATTCGCCTTCTTTAGTGAATTGGTGATTACTATCCTAACCGATTTGTTTTATTTTGTCAATAATTTTTTGCAACTTTTTAATTTTTTTAATTTAAGAGTTTTTAAATTAATATTATAATGCTATAATTTAATTAAATGGGTGGTACTATGAACATAGAACAACTTAAGGGAATAGGTCCTAAAAATCAAATCATTTTAAATAAAATTGGTATTTATACGGTTGCTGATTTAGTAAATTATTATCCTTATAAGTATTTATTTATATGCATAAAAAAATTAAATGAAGCTTTAGTTGATGAGACTATTTATGTAAAAGCAAAAGTATTAACTATTCCTAAAGTTTATTATATTAGAAAAAATTTTAATTATATGGTTTTTTCTTGTAGTATAGATGAGGAAATTGTTAATGTTAAAATCTATAATCGAGCCTTTATGAAAAATAACTTAGTAATGGGGAAAATTATTATTTTAGTTGGTAAATACGATAAACTTAAAAATATTTTTACAGCGAGTGATATTCGTTTTAATATTACAAATAATAAGATAGAAGCAAAATATCATTTAATAGCTGGATTAAAAGAAAATTTTTTAGTTAAAGCTATTGATTTAGCTTTAAATTGTTCCGAAAAGTTTATTGATTATGTTCCTAATGAATATAATGAAAAATATAATTTAATTAATAAAGAAGTAGCCTTAAAAAATATTCATCAGCCAAAAACATATGAAGAAATAAAAAAAGCTAAGATAAAGTTAATATATGAAGAGTTATTTAATTATACTTTTAAAATTAATGCTTTAAAATTAAAAAATAAAAAAGCTTTAGGAATAAAAAGAAATATAGATGAAGATAAAATTAATGCTTTTTTAAGTGAATTACCTTTTAAATTAACTATTGATCAACAAAAGGCGATTCAAGAAATATTAAAAGATTTAAGCGATAGTTCCAGAATGAATAGATTGGTTTTAGGAGATGTTGGTAGTGGTAAAACGATTGTGGCTATAGTAGGCATTTTAGCTAATTATTTAAGTGGCTATTCTTCGGCTTTTATGGCTCCCACAGAAATTTTAGCAAAACAACATTATGAAACCCTAAATAATTATTTAGAAAATGCAGGTTTAAATATTGCTCTATTAACAGGTCATATGACTTTAAAAGAGAAAAATAATATATATAAAGCGATTAAAAATGGTGATATTGATTTAGTAATCGGAACGCATGCATTAATAAATGATAATGTGCAGTTTAATAATTTAGGATTAGTTATTATTGATGAACAACATTTATTTGGCGTAAAACAAAGAAATGCCCTTCAAGAAAAAGGAGATATTAAACCGGATGTATTATATTTATCAGCGACGCCTATTCCTCGTAGTTATGCCCTATGTTTATATGGAGACTTAGATTTATCAATGATAAAAACTAAGCCTAATAAAAGAAAAGAAGTCATAACAATTATTAAAAGTGAAAAAGAAATAAAAGATTGTTTATACAAAATGTTAGAAGAAATAAAGTTAGGGCATCAAGTATTTGTTGTTTCACCATTAATAAATGAAGATGAAGAAAAAAATGAATTAAACAGTGTCGTAAAATTAAAAGAAAAATTACAATTAGCTTTTTCTAAGCAAGTTAGTGTTGAAATAATACACGGAAAAATGAAACAAAAAGAAAAAGATAGTATAATGCAAAAATTTTTAAATAAAGAAATAAAAATTTTAATTTCGACTACGGTTATCGAAGTAGGTATTGATATTCCCAATGCGACAATGATGATAATATTTAATGCCGAAAGATTTGGATTAGCTGCTTTGCACCAACTAAGAGGACGAGTAGGGAGAAATGATTTTCAAAGTTATTGCTATTTAATTAGTAATTATGATAATAAAAGATTAAAAGTTATGGAAGAAAGTAACGATGGTTTTTATATCAGTGAAAAAGATTTTGAACAACGGGGACAAGGGGATTTATTTGGTGTGAAACAAAGTGGGGATATTATTTTTAAAATTGCGAATATTAATACTGATAGCAAAATACTTTTACAAGCGAGTAAAGATTCTTTAGATTATTTAGAAAATCATAAATATAAAAACAATAAATATTATGAAGAAATATTAGAAGAAATAAATTTTTTAGATTAATGTAAAGTTTAAAAAAAATAATTGACAAAGAAAATAAAACACGCTATATTTAAAATAGCATAGCCATAATACCAATGTGGTTATGTTTTATCGGTCTCTGTTACGATAAAAAAATGTGACTGAGGCCAACCAAAACCCCCTTTGGACCCTCAGGGTCCTTTTTTTGATATAAAAAAATCCTAGTATATACTAGGATAGTTAAATTAATTTATGTTATATTTATTTAATAAATATTCGCGTGTACCATTACTATTTAAATAGTATTCTAAGACTAAATTATTTTCTTCAAAAACACTTATTTTTATACCATAGCCTACTAAACCGGTATTTTCTATATTTGGTATTGGATCAATGGTTCTTGTAAAATTAACGACGCCATTAATATTTAATTTTTTAAATTCATTAAATATTTTGTTATATTCACTATCTAATATTGGAACTAATACTTCTGGAATAACTGTAGTTGAATAAACATCCCCGCTTAAAGCACAACCATTTTCACTAATATCTACTGCCATAATATATTTTTCCGTATCATAAGAATTATCGCCATAACTACAAATAAATGGTGTATCAGCAGGTGAACCAATAGTTAAATAAGCATTAGCAATATTACTTTGATTATTTGAAGAATCTTTGGCAACTATTTGAATTAAATATTTACCTTCAGTAGTATATTTTGAAAAATCTATTTTTTCGCCATCTTGAGTTAATGCTAAGGTAAAAAATTCTACTTGGCATTTTTGATTACTATTATCTGTACAACTTTCAACGAAATCACTTGCTTGATATGTTTCTCCTTCATTTATGGTTACGTCTTTGGCTGTTAATTCTGGACTAACGGTATCTACAATTCTTAAAACTGTTGTATATTTTTTATGATGAACTTTTATGTTAATTGGATATTCGCCAGTTTGTTGCATATCAATATTAGGATAGGTTACAGTAATGGCATCTTCCGTAATATTTTCAAGTTTGGAAAAATAAGTGGTTTTACTAGGTAGGGAGCTATTAACTTCAATAGATACGGAATCTCTTAATTCAATAACGGCTCCTTCTGGTAATAAATTATTAAAATATCCAGCGATGAAAAAGCATAAAACAATACCAACTACGCATATACTTATAATAATTATTTGGGTTATAGTTCTTTTTTTGTTATGAACTTTTTGTTTAAAAAATTTTTTGGCCATATTTTCTCCTTCCAATTTCTGATTCAAAGTAATAATAACATAAAATAAGAAACTTGACCATAAATATTTGAAAAATTGTTGTTTTTATTGTCAAATTATGTTATTATCTATATTGCCAATTAATTTATATTGGTTAAGTGGAAGGGAGAGTAGCGGACTTGCCCAATACCACTTACGCGAAAAAATTTTAATAGGAGGTGTTTTCGTGGCAAAAGAAGTCGTAAAGAAAATTAAATTACAAATTGAAGCTGGAAAGGCTACTCCTGCACCACCAGTTGGTACTGTTTTAGGACCTGCGGGTATTAATCTAGGAGACTTTTGTAGTAAGTTCAATGAAGCAACAAGAGATAAAATGGGAGATGTTGTCCCATGCGAAATATCTATTTATGATGATCGTAGTTTTGACTTTGTTTTAAAAACGGCACCAGCTGCATTTTTATTGAAAAAAGCTGCTGGTATAAGTAAAGCAAGTAAGAAAGGTGCTAATGAAATTGTCGCTACTATAAGTAAAGACCAATTACGAAAAATAGCCGAAGAAAAATTGCCTGATTTAAATGCTTATGATGTTGAAGCGGCAATGAATGAAATTGCTGGTACAGCTCGTAATATGGGCATTGCCGTTAAAGGATTAAATGATGCTGAACTTGCTGAACAAGCTGCTGAAGCTAAAGAAGAAGAAAAAGAACAAGCCAAAAGAGAAGCCAAACTTGAAGAATTAGAACAAGAAGCCAAAGAAATGGCTACGGCTAGTGCTGAAGTTCCAACTCATTCTGATGAAGAAGAAACTGAAGCTACTGAAGAAGAAAATAATTAAATCCGCTAATGAACCACAGTTAGGAGGGAAAAATGAGAAAGTATAGTAAGAAATATGTGGAAGCATCTAAAAACATTGATAAAAATAAAACATATAATGTTAAAGATGCAATTGACTTAGTAAAAAAGACTGCTGTTACCAAATTTGATAGTACAGTTGATGTAGCAATTAGATTAAATCTTGATGCGAAAAAGTCTGATCAACAATTAAAGGGTTCGTTATCACTTCCTCACGGAACTGGTAAAAGTAAAAAAATCTTAGTTATAGCTACGGGTAATTTTGCCGAAGAAGCGAAAAAAGCCGGAGCTGATATTGTTGGGGATAAAGATATTATTCAAAAGATTAAAGAAGAATCTTGGTTTGACTTTGATGTTATAGTTGCTACTCCTGATATGATGCCTGAATTAGGTAAAATTGGGAATATTTTAGGACCTAGAAATTTAATGCCTAACCCTAAAACTGGTACTGTAACAACTAAAGTTGCCGATACTGTTAAAGAAATTAAAAAAGGTATGGTAACATATAAGAATGATAAATTTGGTAATGTCCATACTATTATTGGTAAAGCATCATTTGATGCAACTAAATTACAAGAAAACTTAGAATATGTTGTATCAACTATTGCTAAGGCTAAGCCAGCTAGTGTTAAGGGTGTATTTATCCAAAATATAACTATTTCAACAACTATGGGACCTGGTATAAAGGTTGATAAAAATAGTTTTGACATTTAATTAAAAGTATAATATAATACGAATGAAAACCGAAGACAGTAGGCAAAAAAATAAGACCTACCGAGGGAATCTTAAATAAAAAAATTTATAGCTTCCCTTGGGGAAGTTTTTAATTTATAAGGAGGATGCTATGGCAAGTGAAAAAAATTTAGCCACTAAAAAGCAAACTGTGGACGAAATAATTGCTAATTTTAAAAATAGTGAATCTGTTCTTATATTTCAATATCAAGGTTTGACTGTTGCTGATTTAAAAGAATTAAGAGGTAAATTAAAAGAAGTTGAATCTGAAGTTAGAATTTATAAGAATACATTATTAAAAAGAGCTGCAGATGAATTAAAAATTAATTTAGATGCTTTTTTAGAAGGACCAAATGCTATTTGTTTTGGTAAGACTTTATTAGAACCAATTAAAATAGTTTCAGAATATGCTAAAACTCACGATAAATTAGATATTAGAGTGGGAATAATTAGTGGTAGTGTTGCAGATCTTGCAACAATTAAAGAATATGCAGAAATACCATCAAGAGAAGGATTACTTACAATGCTTGCTGGTGGAATGATGCAATATGTTAAAGATTTAGCTATAAGTTTGAATTTATATTCAGAACAAAAGGAAGGAAAGGAATAAGAATATGGCAAAAATAACAAAAGATGAATTTATTAGTTCATTAAAAGAAATGACAATTCTTGAAGTTAAAGAATTAGTCGATGCAATGAAAGAAGAATTTGGAGTAGATCC
>CANPXQ010000028.1 GCA_947586295.1 uncultured Bacilli bacterium | reverse complement strand
TCCGCTAGCTCAGTAGGTAGAGCATTTGACTTTTAATCAAAGGGTCTCGAGTTCGAATCTCGAGCGGGACACCATTTAGTTAAAAATTTCCCTTATTTAAGGGATTTTTTGTTGCCAAATATTTTTTCAAACACACTTTCAAACACACTTTTTATAAATTATTTAAATTGTAAGTTGACAAATATATATTTATATTTAGTGTAAGTATATTTAAAATATTTACAAAAATATAGTAAAGTATTTAACAAATATTAGTAAAATATAAAAATATATGTTTACTTTATGATATAATTTTTATGTAAAGTAAAGGTGTATATAGATGAAGAATAGATTCGTTAAAATACTTATTTATATATTTATCTTATTTGTTCCTTTAAAAGTAGGAGCCTCAACTGTTGCTGAGCAAAGAAATGCCTTGCTCGAAACAGCCAAAGCTTTTTATTATAAAGGCGCTTTTGTTCAATATGATAGTTATCGTAAATCGGCTTTATCTACGCCCGAAGATGCAAGTGAAATGCATACAATTTACACTGATTGCGGTATTTTTGCCTATCAAGTATATAATCAAACTCTTAATCTAAATATTCCAGATTCTTCTTTTGACTTAGCGAATTACGCTAATAATTCCAACAGTAAAAATGTTATTCTTAATTTGAAAGCTAGTTATAAAAATAAGAAATATGATAATAGTAATATTATAAAAGAATTTAATAATTGGTTAAAAGGATCATTTAATTTTGAATCTGGGGATTTAATTGTTTTCCGTAGAGTAGATGGTTCGGGACACGTAATGCTAGTTGATGCTACGGATAAAAATAATATTATGTTATATGAATCAGCTTATACTTCTAATGGGGGATATTATGATGCAACCAATCATATTGATAAAGTAGAAAGTCAAAGTATAATGTATTCGGCGTTATCAAAAAAAATAAATAATGCTATTTCTTTAGGAAGCAATGATTCTAGTAGTATTAGACAAGTTAGTGTTTTAAGATTTATAACCGATGGTTTATCTTGGACTAATGCCCAAAATAAAAAAGAAATATATGCTTTAACGGATGCTGCTGTAACGCGTCTAAATTATCCGGGTATAGAAATATCTAAAACTGCGAAAGTAACTAATACCGCGGCCCAAGTAAGTATTGATACTGCGGTACCTGGTAGTACAATTAATTATACGATAACAATTAAAAATAATAGTAATCGAACCTATCAAAATTTAAAAATAGAAGAAGAAAAAGATTCTTTAACTACTTTTAATAATCTGGATGGAGGAAAAGTATCAGGTAATAAAATAAGTTGGCAAATAAATGTTAATAGTGGTAGTACTTATACGATTAATTATTCGGTTACTATTCCTAATGATGATAATTTATTAGGTAAAGTAATAATTAGTAATGGTAAAGTAGGTAATATTAAAAATCAAACAATAAGGCATTATTTATTAAATTCCTTAAGTAATGAAAATGTTAATAAATTAAATGAAGCTTATAATAATTTAAAAAATACTTCAAGTAATGATTTAACTTTTATAAGTAATATATTTCGCCAAGCATTTAATTATGATTTATCTTATATAGAAAATTTTAATTTTACCAAAGTCTTAAGTATGCAAGACTGTGGAAAAGAAGATTATTGTTGGGGAAAAATAACCAATAGTGATATAAGAAATATAACATTATTAAATTATTATGGTTTACGAGTAACCCCATACGCTTATAAAAATACTGAAGGAATAAATACCTTAAGTGAAAACTTAATTAATGCTAATCTAGCTTGGGATGTTTATGCCCTTGATGAAGATAATAGAGCTCGCGAAATAAAGTTAAATGATTTACAACCGGGCGATATAGTTATTTTAAAAGATGATTATGTAAAAGCTTATTTATATTTAAAGGAAGGTTTATTAGTTCGAAAGGTAAATAAAAGTATAGAACAACTAACTAATAATGAAGCATCAACTTTTTTACAAAATATTGTTGGTGATAATTATTTAATATTACGTCCCGCTATAATGATGAATAGTACATATGTTGGTAATGTAACAAATGGTCTAAATTCAAGTAATAACTTAAATAGGGGACCAGTAAAGAAAAAGATAACCGGAGATATTGATGGTGTGGAAATACCTTTAGATGGTGTAGAAAATCCTGATTGTGGGTATCCTTTACCAATCATTTTTTTCCTTTCATTATGTGGAATCTTTATCTTTATTTTAATAAAACTAAAACCGGATAAATTATATAAAATAAAATAAAATGCTGTAACAAGCATTTTATTTATCTAAGAAATAAGCATAATATTCTTCATAAGTTATATCGTTTTCATATATGTATTTCGCTATATCTAAACCAACATAACGATAGTGCCAAGATTCAAATTGATAACCTGTTAAACTTACTTTATCGGAAGGATATCTTAAAATAAAACCATATTTATAAGCATTATCTTTTAACCATTTAGCCGCCTCACTATCACTAAAAGTATTGCGATTAGAATTTGTTTTGGAGAAAATATCAATTGATAATCCCGTTTGATGTTCACTATATCCTGGCTTAGCCGCAATTTTATCGGCATATGCTTCGCCTTGATTCTTTTTATAATTTTCATAAACTATTTCTTGATCGGCGTAAGAACGATATCCTGAAGAAATCATTAAATAGATATCACTTTGTAAAGCATCCTGCCACATTTCTAAAAATTTATCCATTACTATTTGTCTTACCTTAACCGAACCATATTCTCCCCACGAATAATCCATCTTAACACTAACTAAATCTTCTGGTTCATAATTACTATCTAATTTATAATATTTATTTACTAATATGGCGTATTCTTTACTCATATCGGTATTTAAATCTAATGAATAGTAGGCATTATTAGTTAAAGTATTAATAGTTGATACAATATCCTTTAATTCTTTCTTTTTATTTTTTTGATAATATTCATAATACTCTTGAAATTTATTTTTAATAAAATATTTTTCTTGGATAAGTTTTAAAATATTATTATCATAACGAATATTTAATATATAAGTAATATCGTTAGTATTTAAATTATTTAGCAACTCTTTAGCTTCATCTAAAGTGTAACCTATAGTAGTTAATTTATATTCATTAGTTTTTTTATACTGGTATTCGTTATATTTTTTTATACCAAAGCATATACCGATAACTAAAATTATAATTATGCCGAGTATGTAATAAACACTACTTTTTAGTTTATATCTTTTTTTCACAAACACCCATTCCTTTCCCTTATATATAAACTACTAAATATATCTTAAAAATTATTTTTAGTAAAGTCAATTTTTTTGAAAAAATTATTTGTTAAGACTTTACATACTAAAAAAAATATAGTAATATTTTATTAAGGTAGGATGAGGTAAATGAATAGTAATAAAGAGATAATTAAAAATTGTCCTAATTTTTATAAAATAACTAATTTTATACCTTTAGAAAATGATGTTATAACGGCAAAAATAATTAGAATATATCAAGAATATATTTTTCGAATTGATGTATCTAATGCTGAGGATATAAAAACTATTAAAGAATTAGATTATATTGTAAGTAAATATATTGATGATTATTTATTTCGTCAAGCTTTTCAAAAACAAATTGTCTTGGTTCGCATAAAAACTGATGTTAAAGATAAATTAAAAGAAATGATTAAATCTATTATTAAAATATTTGATAAATACGAAGAAGATACAACAAAAATAATCTATATTTCTCGTTGGATATAAAAAAAGAATAATTGTGGGTTAATTTAATTTTTAGAAAGTGCTATAATTTATTTAGGAGTTTAGTATGTACCCACCATTAAAGATCACAACTGACAATTCTTTATTAAAAAGCTTAATTAAGGTAGATGACTTAATTTTGTTTTTAGTGAAAAATAATATTAAAGCGGCTGCGATAGTTGATGATAATTTATTTGGCGTTTTAGATTTTTATTTTAAATGTCAAAAAAATAATATTAAACCGTTAATTGGTTTAAGTGTTATTATGGAAGATACTAACGTATATTTATATGCCAAAAATTATGAAGGTTATAAAGCTTTATTAAAAATTAATACTATAATAGAAAAAGGTACTTTAGATATTTCTATAATTAAAGAATTTAAAGATAATTTATTAATTATTTTACCAACTCCTAGTCATCATTTATATTCTAATTTGGAGTTTATGCAAGATGATTTATATTTAGGTATATCTATGGATGGAGAATATAATAAGGCTTTAAAAATAACGAACAATGTTATTTTTGTCAATGATATTAGAGCAATTTACCAACAAGATTTAATTTATTTAACTTATCTTGATAAATTAGCTTTAAGGGAAGAAAAAAAATATCTTGATAATTATTATCGCGAAATAAAAGAACAATATTATGCGGCTATTAATGATTTTGTTAAGAAGGTAAATATAGTTATTCCTTTAAATCAAAATTATACTCCTATATTTTCTAATAAATATGATTCGCTAACCTTTCTTAAGGCTTTAGCTCATAAAGGACTAATAAAAAGAAAAAAAGGTAATGTGCCTATACAATATCAAAAAAGATTAAATTATGAATTAAGTGTTATTGAAAAAATGCATTTTGCGGATTATTTTTTAATTGTTTATGATTATGTTTTATATGCTAAAAAACATAATATTTTAGTGGGTTGTCGGGGAAGTGCGGCGGCATCTATTGTAAGTTATGCCATTGGAATAACCGATATTGATCCTTTGCAATATAATTTGCTTTTTGAACGTTTCTTGAATCCAGAAAGGATCACGATGCCGGATATTGATATTGACTTTGATGCTTTAAAAAGAGAAGAAGTTATAAGTTATGTTAAAAATAAATATGGGGTAGATAATGTTGCTAGGGGATTAACTTTTACTACTTTAAAAGCTAAATTAGTGTTAAGAGAATGTGCGAAAATTTTAAATATTCCCGATAATATTTTTAATAAATTTATTAAAAATATTGATTCTAATTTAACTTTAAAAGAGAATTTAAATAATGGAATTGTGCGGCAATATTTAAAAAATTATAATGAACTAGCGACTTTATATAAAGTTGCTCAAAAATTAGAGTTTTTAAAAAGAAATGTCTCAACACATGCCGCAGGTATAATAATTTCTAAAGAAAAATTAGATAACATAATTCCGATTTGTGAAAGTAATGGCGAACTTTTAACAGGCGTTACGATGGATTATTTAGAGACTTTAGGTTTATTGAAAATGGACTTTTTAGGGTTAAAAAATTTAAGTTTTATTGCCGCGGTAATTCAAAATATTCCTAATTGTAATTTAAATGCTATTTCTTTAGAAGATCCGCGAGTTTTTGCTTTATTTAATAATTTAGATGTCGATGGTATTTTTCAATTTGAAACACCTTTAATGCGAAAGTTTTTGACAACTTATAAAATTAATTGTTTTTCGGATTTAATTGCGGCGGTAGCGCTAGTTAGGCCAGGAGCTAAAGAACATATTAATCTATATTTAGAAAGAAAAAATAAAAAAGCTAAAATAACTTATATTTCTCCCGATTTAGAACCTATTTTAAAAGAGACTTATGGAATAATTTTATATCAAGAACAAATAATGCTAATCTTAACGAAAGTTGCTAGTTATTCTTTAGCTGAGGCGGATATTATTAGAAGAGCTATTGCCAAGAAAAAAGATATTGATTTAAAAAAAGAAAAAGAAAAATTCATCCAAAGGGCTTTAAAAAATAATTATTCTAAGGAAGTCGCTTTAGCAATTTATCAGGATATCGAAAAGTTTGCAAGTTATGGGTTTAATAAAAGCCATTCGGTTGCTTATGCTGTTTTAGCGTATCAAATGGCTTATTTAAAAACGTATTATAAGGCCTATTTTACTTTAGAAATGTTAAAAACAGCTTCTAAAGAAAAAATAAAAGAAATAATTATTAGTTTAAAGTCTAAAAATTTTAAAATAGTAAAGCCTACAGTTAATGGGGTAAAAAATTATACTATTTTAGATAATGTGTTATATTTACCAATAAAACAGATAAATAATATTACGAGTGAACTAGCATTAAAAATAATGCGTGTTCGCGAAGAAAAGTTTTGGGATTATTTTGATTTTATCTATAAATGCCAAGATTTTTTAAATAAAGAATTAGTAATAAAATTAATAAAAGCGGAAGCTTTAAGTTGTTTTAATTTAAATGAAAATACTTTAATAAATAATTATGATATGGTTTTAAATTATTGTTTAATGAATGATCAATCAATAGATAAACCTAGTTTAAAATTATATCCGGATTTATCTATAGAAGAAAAAAGAGCAAATGAAATTGCCAGTTATGATATGTTTTTAAGTAATCATCCTTCTAGTCGCTACTGTAATGTTTTAAAAATAACTGATATGGTAAATATGCAATTTAAAAAAGTTAAAATGGTTGTCTTAATAACGAAAATAACGAATATTAAAACTAAAAATAACGAGGATATGGCTTTTTTGGAAGCCTCAGATGAAACAGGGGAAACTAGTTTTACGGTTTTTCCGGAAAGTTATAAATATTTAGAAAATATTAAAGTTAATGATTTAGTTATGGTATATGGCAGTGTTACTAAAAGATTTGACAAATTACAAATAATTGTTAATAATATGAAGAAAGTGGTGAATGATTTTGAACGATGAACTAAAAAGATTTTTAAATAGCATTGGTTTTACAAAAGAGTTAAATGATTGTGAAATTACGAAAGTTATTTTAAATAAAAAATTGGAGAGTTTTGAAGTTTATTTGAAAAGCCAAAATGTGTTGCCTGTTGATGTAGCTAGTGGGTTATTTTCCGCAGCTAAAAATGGAATTAATTTCCAAAATAAATGTGAACTGGATTTAAGTTATGAAAATATAAAAGATGATGATATCTTAGAATATTTAACCGAATTTATCGACGATATTATTATTAAACATCCTTCTTTGATTAATTTAAAAAAAGCTCCTATAATTATAAAGGAAAAAGATATTACGATCGAAGTAGGTAGTCTTAAAGAATGTGAAGAATTAGAAAAAGAAATTAAAGTAATGACTGCTAAATTGCATAAATGGGGTTTTAAGGATTATAAGTTAAATGTTAAATTTAATCAAAAGTTAAACGATACTATTAAAGAGGAAATAAAAAATGCAAAACAAGCTGTGGAAGTAGTAGCTCCTAGTCCTGTAATCTATGGGGAACATAAAGATGGCGCTGTTACAGCTTTAAATAATATTTTAGGGGAAACCCGGAATATAATCGTAGAAGTTTATTTGTTTGATTATGAGGCGGTTGAACGTCAAGGAAAAAAAGGTTCTTTTTATATAATAAATGCCAAGGTTAGTGATAAAACCGATAGTTATTTAATGAAAGTATTAACTTTTAATGAAGAAGAATATCGCCAAGTAGAAAAAGAATTTAAAAGTTTAAAGAAAAAAATGGCTAAGGGAAAATGGTTAAGAGTTCACGGTAATGTGGAAATGGATACCTATTTAAAAATGATGATTATTAATGCCCGTAATATTGAAATAATTCCCTCAAAAGAAAAAGAATTAAAGGATAATGCTCCGGAAAAAAGAGTAGAATTACACGCCCATACGATGATGAGTATGATGGATGGGGTAATTAAAGCGGAAGATTTAGTTAATTTGGCCTATTCTTTAGGTCATAAAGCCGTAGCGGTAACAGATCATAATGTTTTACAAGCCTATCCGGATATATATAATACTGTTGCGAAAATTAATAAAGGATTAGAGGATAAGGATAAATTTAAAGCTTTGTATGGGGTAGAACTTAATGTAGTTGATATTAATTCAAATATTGTTTTTAATAATAAAACATTTCCTTTATTTGACCAAGAATATGTTGTATTTGATACGGAAACAACCGGATTAAATTATGGTGTTGATCAGATGATTGAAATAGGAGCTGTTAAAATTAAAAATAATGAAATTATTGATCGGTTTGATGAATTAATTAGTTATGAAAAACCTTTACCTAAATTTATAAGTGAATTAACGCAAATAACTGATGAAATGTTAAAGGGTAAAGATAATGAAGAAAATGTTACGAAAAGATTTTTAGAATTTTGTAAAGATTTACCTTTAGTAGCCCATAATGCGGCTTTTGATATTGGTTTTGTGACCCACGCTATGGAAAAATATAATTTGGGAGAATTTAATTATACGGTAATTGATACAATGACTTTAGCCCGAAATTTACATCCTGAATGGCGCAATCATAAATTATCCACTTTAGTTAAAAATTTGGAAGTTGATTGGGATGAAGAAAAACATCATCGGGCGGATTATGACTGTGAAGGTACAGCTAAATGTTTAGATAAAATGTTTACAGAATTAAAACATCAAAATTATAAAACAACTACTGATTTAGAAAAATTAATTGATAAAGAAAATGCTATAAAATTCGCTAGACCTTTTCATCTTACTGTTTTAGTAAAAAATAAGATAGGATTAAAAAACTTATTTAAAATAGTTTCTTTAGCGAATACAAAATATTTATATAAAGGTAAAGAACCTAAAATACCTCGTGAAGAACTAATTAAATTAAAAGAAGGATTACTTATAGGTAGTGGTTGTATTAATGGTGAAATATTTGAAAAGGGTCTAAATTTAACTGATGAAGAATTATTGGATGCTTTAGATTTTTATGATTATGTGGAAGTATATCCGGCATCTAGTTGTAGTCATTTAATTGGTAATAATGGTCTATTTCATAGCCTAATGGAATATCAAAATTATCTTAAAAGAATTATTTCTCTAGCTGAAAAAAAAGCTAAATTAGTTGTGGCTGTGGGAGATGTTCATAATTTATATAAAGAAGATTTAATTTATCGTAAAGTAATTATTAATCAAAAAACTAATGGTAAACTTCATCCTTTAAATAAAGAAGGAATTGAAATACCTAATATGTATTTTTTAACAACGGAAGAAATGTTGGAAGCTTTTAATTTTTTAGATGAAAAGAAAAGAGAAGAAATAGTTATTAAAAATCCTAATAAGATTGCGGATATGATCGAACAATTGCAAATTATTCGAGATAAATTATATACTCCGATAATGGAAAATTCGGCTAATGAGTGTCGAGATATGGTATATAAAAAAGCTCACGAAATTTATGGTGAACAGTTACCACAAATTGTTGAAGATCGGCTTACGGCAGAACTTAATGGGATTATTGGAGGCGGTTATGATGTTATATATTTAATCGCGGAAAAATTAGTTAAAAAAAGTAATGCTGATGGTTATTTTGTTGGTTCTCGAGGCAGTGTCGGATCTTCCTTAGTTGCAACAATGATGGGAATAACAGAAGTAAATGGCTTACCTCCGCATTATGTTTGTCCTAATTGTTGCCAAAGTATTTTTGAAATTGATGGTAAAAAACTGGCGGATGATTATAAAAGTGGTTATGATATGCCAGATCGCACTTGTACGTGTGGGG
>CANPXQ010000027.1 GCA_947586295.1 uncultured Bacilli bacterium | reverse complement strand
AACTGTTTTTAAAATTTTGAGTGTTTTCTCTTTTATTTTAGAAAAAATTTATTTTCCCACATCTAGTTTACTACATCTTTTAATTATTCTTTCTTTTGTTTTAATGAAAAAGATTGTATAATTAAAATGAAATAATTTAATGGTTAATAAGTAAAACTAAAAAATAAAGGAGTGAGAAAGATGCCTGAA
Organism: uncultured Bacilli bacterium; assembly: GCA_947586295.1. Classification (GTDB taxonomy): domain Bacteria; phylum Bacillota_I; class Bacilli_A; order RF39; family UBA660; genus Onthocola_B. The sequence goes on along the minus strand of CANPXQ010000027.1, from coordinate 9,550 downwards.
ATCGCTGAAGTAGAGACAGTAAGACAAACTTTAATAAAACAAATATTAAATAAAAAGATAAAAGATGTAAAAGTATTATATCCTAAAATGATTGAAAGTGATGCCTCTACATTTAAAAAAGATTTATTAAATGATGAATTTATTGATATTAAAAGGAAAGGAAAATGGTTAATATTTGAATTACATAATCATTATTTGCTTTCTCATTTGCGAATGGAAGGAAAGTTCTTTCTAAAAAATAGTAATGATGAAATTGTTAAACACGAACATATAATATTTACTTTTGCTGATCAAACGGATTTAAGATATCACGATACTCGGAAGTTTGGCCGAATGAATTTAATTAAAAAAGAAGAAATAGATAATATTGAATGTTTAAAAAAACAAGGATTAGAACCCCAAGATAAAGCTTTAACCGGATTATATTTACAAGAAAAATTTAAAAATAAAAAATTACCAATTAAAACAGTATTATTAGATCAAACAATTATTAGTGGCCTAGGAAATATCTATGCTAATGAAGTTTTATTTTATGCCCAAATTAATCCCTTAAAAAAAGCCTCTTTATTAACTATTGAAGAATGTAATAAAATAAAAGAAGGATCTAATCTAATAATAAAAGAAGCTATCAAAATGGGTGGAACAACAATTAAAAGTTATACTTCTAGTTTAGGAGTAACTGGTCGTTTTCAAACTAAATTAAAAGTTCATAAAAAAGAAGGACAATTATGTCCTATTTGTAATACAAAAATTAAAAAAATAAAAATTGGCGGACGAAGTACTTATTACTGTCCTAATTGTCAAAAATAATTACTTAAATTCTAAGTAATATTTTTTTTCATAATTATGTTCTTCAATAGTTGTTTCCCCTTTATCAGCTTCCACCATTGCTTCATTATTCACTAAAAAATAAGTATGGAACAAATAATCTTTGCCATCATTACTAACAGGATCATCCCAAGTTAAATCAATATGTAACCAGTTACCTTCAAAATTAACGGCATTCCATACGTGTCCTGATTTAGAATAACTTATTAATTCTGGAGTTGTGGCAATTTTATAATTATCATAACCTAATTTAGTTAAGAATATTGCTAAGGCATCAGTATAACCATTACATATACCATAACCTTCTATAATGACACCATAAGCAGTATTAGAATTATATTTACTTTTTTCATTTTCATTTCTTACAACATCATATTTAACATTATTTACTATATAATCGTGAATAGTTTTAATTTTATCATATTCTTCTAAATCAGGATTAATTAATTCTTCTAAAATTCTATCTGTTTCTTTTTCTAATAAAGCTATTTCTTCTTTATTATATAAATGCGTTATATTAAATGTTATTTCGCCACTAGGTGAAATATAAGTATCTATATTAGTAGCACTATTAAAAGGATGAACATAATTATTAATATGACTAAATGTTATCTCATCATCACTTATTTTTTCAATATCTTCTAAACAATAAGTGTATTCTTTAGGACAATAAAAAGTAAATGTATCCCAACCATTATCTAACACAGAATAAACAATATTTAATAAATCTTGATAAGAATAGGGTATATAATCTTTACTTCTTTGGACAAATAAATAATCCTTATTTTTGGTATAACTATTTCCCGGATTTATTACAAGCTTAGGACTACGACTAATTTCTTGCGCTAAAAAATCGGTAATAGGGTTAAAAAAGACAATAATACTTCCAAATAAAGAAATAGTAATTCCTAAAAACAATATTTTTTTCATTTTGTTCCTCTTTCTAATCATATCAAAAAAATATGAAGTAAACAATTATTACTTCATTTTTTTAACTTTTTCTGTCAATCTTGATTTTTGTCTATCAGCAGTATTTTCTTTTATTAATCCTTTACTAACAGCTTTATCAATATATTTTTGAATATCTTTTAATAATTCTTTGGCTTTGGCATTATCTCCAGCAGTTATAGCTTTTTCACAATTTTTGATTAAATTACTAACCCGCATTTTTAATTCATGATTATTTGCTGTTTTCTTAGCAATAACTTTAACGGCTTTTTTAGAACTTTTAATATTTGGCATTAATTATCGCTCCTTCCTCATTACTTAAACCATTCTAACAAAAAATTAATAAATAAGCAAGCATAATTTCTAATTTATAATATGCTTTTATTTTAAAAGATAATAAATTTTTATTTTAGAAGTATTTTCGACAAATTTTATGAGCTATAAAGTATATATTATAATTGATGCTTATGAAAAAAAGATTTAAAGCGCGAAATAAATTAGTTAATTTTGGTTTAAAAACATTAATCCTTTTTTTAATTGGTATTTTTTCTTTTGGCGCTTTTTTTAAATTTTTTTATAATAAAATAGATTTAAAAATAGATAATGAAAAATATTTAAAATTTTTAGTTAATGATGCGACAGGTAATTATAATATTGGGGATTTAACTAGTTTAACAAGTACAGAATTTTTATTAAAGTATTCTTTAGGTATCGAAAAAGTGGATTCTTTTGTATCTAAAGAAGTTACTAGTGATATACCGGTAAGTGAACAAACAAATAAAGAACCAATTGTTTATTTATATAATAGTCATCAAACTGAAGGATATAATACCCCTTTTTTAGAAAGTTTTAATATTAATAATACGGTATTAATAGCTTCTTATATTTTAAAAGAATATTTAAATGATTTAGGAATAAATGCTATAGTAGAAGAAAATAAAGTTGCCGATATATTAAATAATAATAATTGGAAATATGGTTATAGTTATAAAGCGAGTCGTCAGTTATTAGAAAAAGCCGTAAGTAATAATCCTAGTTTAAAATATTTTATTGATATTCATCGCGATAGTAGTAGTTATCAAAGTACAGTTACGCAAATAGATAATAAAAAATATGCTCGGGTATTATTTGTTGTGGGAATGGAACATCCTAATTATTTAGATAATTTAAAAGAAACAGAAAAAATAAATGAAAAGATTAAAAATATTAATGTTTCTTTATCTAGAGGTATTATGCAAAAAAAAGGGCCAGGAGTAAATGGAATATATAATCAAGATTATAGTAAATATACATTTTTAATGGAAATAGGGGGAGAATATAATACGATTGAAGAAATTAATAATACTTTGAAAGTTATAGCGGAAGTTTTATATGATTATATAGTAGAGGTAGATAATGAAGAAGAAACCTAATCATTTTTTTCATCTTTTAGGAATCTTATTTATTGTTTTTATTGGTTTATATATTGCAAGTAAAAGTGGTTATTATGAAAGTAGTTTAAATGATAAAGTTGTACTTACAGATAAACAAATTGCAAAATTTGAAGAAGATGTTATTAATGGTGAAGTATTAGATTTAAATAGTTATATTTTAGAAGAAAGAAAAGATTATGCTAATAAATTTACAATGGCTGGAGATAAGTTTACAGAATTAGTTGAAGAATTTATAAATAATGGTTTAAAAGGGGCGTATAAAGTTATAAAAGCTTTGTTTTTATGAAATAATTATAGTATAATCATTATTGGGTGAGGAATTCTTATGGACAAGCAAATTCGTAATTTTTCAATTATTGCTCATATTGATCACGGGAAAAGTACTTTAGCTGATAGGTTTTTAGAATTAACTCATGCAGTTGAAGCTCGAGAAATGAAAGAACAATTATTGGATAATATGGATTTGGAAAGAGAAAGAGGTATCACTATTAAATTAAATGCGGTGGAATTAAATTATCATTATTTAAATACCGATTATATTTTAAATTTAATTGATACTCCTGGACACGTCGATTTTTCTTATGAAGTATCTAGGAGTTTGGCAGCTTGTGAAGGAGCTATATTAGTAGTTGATGCTACGGAAGGAATTGAAGCTCAGACCCTCGCTAATCTTTATTTAGCTTTAGAAAATGATTTAACTATAATTCCGGTTATTAATAAAATTGATTTACCTAATGCTGATATTGCTAAAGTAAAAGAGGAACTGAAAAAAACTTTAGGTTTTAAAGAAGAAGAGATTCTTTTATGTAGTGCTAAAACTGGTGAAGGTGTGGAAGATATTTTAAAAGCTGTAATTGAAAGAATACCAGCTCCTAAAATTAATAAAAATGTTTCCTTAAGGGCTTTAATATTTGATAGTTATTTTGATTCTTATCGCGGAGTTATATTGCTGGTTAAAGTTGTTGATGGAAAAATAAAAATTGGAGATAAAATTAAGGGAATGGCCAAAGAAAATGTTTTTGAAGTTGTCGAATTAGGTACGCATAAGCCCAAAATTACGAAGAAAAATATTTTAGAAAGTGGGGAAGTAGGTTATATTGCGGCAGCTATTAAAGATATTGAAAGCGTAAGTGTGGGAGATACCATAACTACGATAGATAATGCGGCAACTATAGCTTTAAGTGGTTATAGGCCTATGAAACCAATGGTCTTTTCGGGTTTATTTCCTACCGAACCTAATAAATATGAGGAATTAAAAGAAGCCTTAAATAAATTAAAACTTAATGATGCGGCTTTAACTATTGAAATGGAAACATCCGCAGCTTTAGGTTTTGGCTTTCGCGTAGGTTTTTTAGGTTTATTACATATGGATGTAATTATTAATCGAATTGCCAGAGAATTTAATCTAGATATTATTGCTACATCTCCTAGTGTAATTTATGAAATAACTTTAACGGATAACTCAACTATTTATATTGATAGTCCCCATAAGATGCCCGATAAAGTAAAAATTAAGGAAATAAAAGAACCTTATATTTATACTAATATTATTGCCCCAGCGACATATATAGGACCCATAATGGAATTATGTCAAAATAAAAGAGGTATCTATCAAAATACCGATTATATTGATAAGGAAAGAGTTAATATTCATTATGAAATACCTTTAAGTGAAATAGTTTATGATTTTTATGATAAGTTAAAAAGTTCGACTAAAGGCTATGCCTCTTTTGATTATGAAATAAGTAATTATCGCGTAAGTGATTTAGTCAAAATGGATATTTTACTTAATGGGGAAATAGTTGATGCTTTAAGTGTTATCGTTTATAAGGATTTTGCTTACAGTAAAGGAAGAGCTATTGTAAATAAGTTAAAAGAATTAATTCCCCGGCAAATGTTTCAAATTCCGATTCAGGCTAGTGTGGGTTCTAAAGTAATAGCTCGTGAAAATATTAGTGCAATGCGGAAAAATGTCCTAGCGAAATGCTATGGTGGCGATGTCAGTCGCAAAAGAAAATTATTAGAAAAACAAAAAGAAGGTAAGAAAAGGATGAAAATGGTAGGAAATGTCGAAGTTCCTCAAGAAGCCTTTTTAGCCATATTAAGTGAGGAGTAAAGAAAATGAAAGAAAATTTAAATGAAAGAGAAATGCGTAGTTTTATTAAAAAAATTAATACGGATCCCGATGCTTTAAAAAGATTTATTGCTAAGGTATCTTTAACTTTTGGTTTTAAGTATAGTACGATAAGTAATTTATTTAGATATCCTTTATTTGATGTTGATAAATTATTAAGAGAAGGATTTAAAGAAGACAATATGAATAATGCTAGAATAAAGGATGCTATTGATAAATTATTTTATTGGTCCTTTAAAGATCAAGATGCGGCCTTAAAAGAATACAATGATTATATTAATGCTTTATATCAAGCTTATTATAATAAAGATTTAAAGAAGATAAAAGAACTAGTAGATTTTATTAACGATATACCTTTTTATCAATTTAAAGAAAATAGAAAAGATAATAGTCCTTTAACTAATGAAGATATAATTACAATATTACGATTTGAATTAAAATATTTTTATACCCCAGTAGAATTATGTGCTTTTTTAAATATTAGTGTGAAAGAATATACTGAAGGAATAGAAAAAATTAAAGATATTGAACCAGCTTTATATAATTATTATCATAAATTAATTAAGGAATTAAGACATAATGAAAATGCAATTGAAAAAGTTAGTGTACTTAATGGATATGATCGAATAAATAAAGAAAGACACGCTAGATGAGGATTTAATGGCTAAAGCAGTCTACATTCATATTCCTTTTTGTCGCCATATTTGTTCTTATTGTGATTTTTGTAAATTTATTTATAATGAGAAATGGCTAGCAGTTTATTTAGATACTTTAAAACAAGAAATAACAGATCGTTATTTAGATGATGAAATCGCAACTATTTATATTGGGGGAGGTACTCCCTCAATATTAAATAAAAAAGAATTAAACTATTTATTTGATATTATAAAGATTTTTAAAACGACAACGGATTTAGAATTTACTTTTGAATGTAATATTGAAGATATTAATATAGAATTACTGGATATATTAAAGAAAAATAAAGTTAATCGTCTAAGTATAGGTATAGAATCTTTTAATCCTAAAAATTTAAAAATTTTGAATCGTCAAGTTACATTTAAAGAAGCTTTAGAAAAAATAGCTTTATGTCGGCAAAAAGGTTTTAATAATATTAATGGAGATTTAATTTATGCTATTCCAGGTGAAAGTATTAAAGACTTAAAACAAGATATAAATTTATTTAAAAAATTAAAACTAGAACATATTAGTGCCTATAGTTTAATGATTTTAGAACATACTAAATTAAAAGTATTAGATACTACGCCAATAGATGAAGAAACAGATTATTTAATGTTTAAAACTATTGAAAAAAAACTAAATAAATACCACCATTATGAAATAAGTAATTATGCTTTAAATGGTTATGAGTCGCATCATAATTTAACTTATTGGTTAAATGAAGAGTATTATGGTTTTGGTCTAGGGGCTGCCGGTTATATTTTAGATGTTAGGTATGAAAATACTAAAAATTTAAAAAAATATTTATTAAAGGAATATATAGATAATGAACAAATAGTTAAAGGTAAAGAAAAAATGGATTATGAATTAATGCTTGGTTTAAGATTAAAAGAAGGAATTAATCTTGATAAGTTTCATAAAAAATATGGCCTAGATATAAAAAAGGCTTATGACTTAACTAATGTCTTAAAAAATAAAGATTTAATAATAAAAAACGGATATATTTTTATTAATCCGGGTAAAATATATGTAATGAATGAAATATTATTAAAATTTTTATAGGAGCGGACAATGTTAGAATCTTTAGAAGTTTTAAATGGAGAATTATCACCTAAATTTGATTCTTTAAATAATACATATACAGTATTTATAAGTAATGATATAAATAAATTAGAACTAGAATATCATCTTAGTGAAAATGCTTTAATAAACATTTATGGTAATGATAATTTAGTTGTCGGGGAGAATAATGTTTATATTGAGATTATGAATGAAAAAGAAGAAACGACAACTTATAATTTATTAGTTACAAAAGAAGAAGCCGTAGTAACTAGTACCTATGTTGATAATTTTACGCCTATTGAATCTCCTAAAGAACTACCTAATTATGTAGCTCCTTTAATTTCCATTATTTGCTTTATTTTAATTTTAATCACTTATATTATAATATTTCCCCATAAAAAGCATAAAAAATAAACACTTTAGTATAAATTACTAAGGTGATTTTTTTTGAAATATATATTTCATCGGGGATATCATAATAATAAAAAAGAAGAAAATACATTAACAGCTTTTATAAATGCTTTTAATAATCCTACAGCCATAGGAATTGAAACAGATGTTCGGGAAACCCAAGATCATATTTTTATTTTATATCATAATCCTTTATTTAATGGTAAGTTAGTAAAGAGTTGTTTATATAAAGAATTTAAAAAAGCAAAAATACCTACATTAGAAGAACTATTAAAAATAAATACTTCAAAAATATTACTTTTAGAAATTAAAGATTTTAATTTAAATATTAATAAATTAATAAAATTATTAAATAAATATAATCGAAATATTTATATAATGAGTTTTAACAATAAAATAATTAATTCGATATCGAAAAAAACTAATAAATATAAACTAGGTACTTTAAATTATATATTTAATACAATAGATAATTATCCTTATCAATTTATATGTATAATTAATAGTATATTAACCCCTAATATTATAAAAGCATACCATAAATTAAATATTGAAGTATTTAGTTATGCCATAACTAAATCTTCAAACATAACTAATAAAGATATAGTTTATATTATTGATAATAAATACTTATAGCTTTACACTTTTTGTAAAGTTTTTTTAAACTAAAAACAAACCTCTTGATATATATATATATATAGTACAATGGGACCATAGAAGGATAATACATAATATACTTTACACTCAATTTAATGTAAATATTTCAAAAAAGGAGAGATATACTAATGAATGAAAATAAAAAAAGAAATATATTATTAATTGTTGCCGTTGTAACTATTCTTTTACTTGTTATTGGTGCAACCTATGCTTACTTTCAAGCTCAAATAGGAATTGGGGCTAATAGTAATGTCAATGTCTTAACAGGAACGACAGATAGTTTAGTTTTTACTACTGAAGGAGATATATTAATAGAAGCGGATATTGATAACTTTGGTAAAAATGGACAAACATACCTTGATGGAACAACAATAGCCAAAGCTACATTAAGAGCCAATAATACAACCAATACCACAGATAAATATACCTATAATATCTATTTAGATATAGAAGAAAATAGTTTAATGTATAGTAGTTGTACTAATGCCGAAGGAAAAGTAACAGAATTAAAAACTGTAGAAGAAAGAGAAAATAAAAGTGAAGATTGTAAAGTAATACCTGAATTATTTTTAAGTATAAAAGGACCAAATAAAGAAACTGTTTATAGTGGAGATATAAAAGGATTAACAAAAGTTAATTTAAATGGTGAAAATGATAGTTATGATATAACCGAAGCACAAGGTTTAATACCATTAATAAAGAATTATGAAATACAAGTAACAGGAACTGAAAATAATCCTACAGATCACGAATGGGAAATAACAGTAACATTAAAGAACTTAGATAGTGATCAAGAATTAAATACCGGAAAAGCCTTTAATGCTAAAGTAATAATTCAAAGAGAAGAAAAGACAATAGGAACAGAATGTAAAGGAGAAAACTTAAGTTCTTGTTTAGCTTATAATTATCGTTTAGATAATTTTATAAATTATCATAATGGAAGTATATTAGATGAAGAAGGTAATATCTTAGATGCAAATGATTTTTCTTATAGATATAGTGGAGGTAATGCATTACTTACTGAAGAAGTTGCCTCTCAAATAGTAACTGATTTATATGAACACGATAATTTTTGTCCTTCAGGACCTGGTTACTGTATGGATGTATATTGGTTAAAAGAAAGCCAATATGCCGAACGAATAAAAACAATAATAGATGAATATAACGGAGGAAATTCCGAAAATATGATGGAATTAATGGGATATATGTCTTCTGATGATTTACTAATGTCACAATTAAATGCTGTTCAAGATGCAGTAAATAAAGGTTTGGCTAATGATTATGATTTAGAAACTTTAAATAACTATGTATGTGTAGGAGAAGATTGTAGCGAGGATAAATTATATAGAATAATAGGAACATTTAAAAATGAATTAGGAGCTTATGAAACAAAATTAAT
>CANPXQ010000026.1 GCA_947586295.1 uncultured Bacilli bacterium | reverse complement strand
ACTGTTTTTAAAATTTTGAGTGTTTTCTCTTTTATTTTAGAAAAAATTTATTTTCCCACATCTAGTTTACTACATCATTATAATTAAAGGAATTGACTTCCCTAAAAAAATATCATAAAATAATTTTACTTTGGTGAAGTATATGAATAAAGAAAAGATTATTAATGATATAAATGCGGGGAAAATTATTATTATGCCAACGGATACAACTTATGGTATTGTTTGTGATGCCACAAATTTAGAAGCTGTAAGAAGCGTATTTTTGGCGAAAAAAAGAGATTTTAATAAACCATTAATAATATTAGTTAGTGATTATGATATGTTAGAGAAATATACTTTTGTAAGTGATGAATTAACTAAAGAAGTAATTTTAAAATATTTACCTGGGCCTTTAAGTATTTTACTTAAAAAGAAAAATTTAATTGATGATTTAGTAACTGCTAATAGCCCTTTTGTAGCTGTTAGAATTCCTGATGATTATTTTTTAAGAGATATTATTAAGCAAACTAATAAACCAATAATTGCCACTAGTGCTAATATTTCGGGTAATGATATAATAACGGATGTAAAGAAAATAGAAAAAGAATTATTAGAAAATATAGATAATGTATATGATGGAGGAATATTAAAAAGTACTCCTTCAACATTAATTAAAATTGAAAATAATCATATTATTATTTTAAGAGAAGGTTTATTAAGTAAAAAAATTAAAAAGGATTATAATTTAGACTAAGTTTTTATTGAAATTTTTAAAATCTTTTATTAAAATAATTTATTGTATATATCTTTTATTGATAGAAAGGAATTTAATATGGAAAAGAAAAAAGTTATTGCAGGGTTAATAACAATTCCTGTTTTTATAAGTGGATTAGTAGCGTTATTAAAGGGCTGCGATGAAGAAAAAGAAGAGTTAAGTAATTCGATGACTGATATAGTTTTAAATGAAGATGTTATAGCTACTACAGAACCGACAATTATTACTTCTAAACCTTTTTATACGGCTAGTCCTAATGTTAGCGTAAAACCTGTAAATACACCGAAAGAAGTAATAGATCCCACTCCTATAGTTACACCTACTATTAATCCTACAACAAAACCAACTACGGAACCAAAAGCAACTTTAACTCCAGTTTCAACATCTAAACCTAGACCAACTGCAACACCAAGTCCGACTTCTAAACCTAGTCCAACAGTTGCTCCAACTCCAACGGTTGTTCCAACACCAACTTTAAGTCCAAGTCCTATACCAACTATAGAACCTACATCTAGACCAAGACCGACGATGGTACCGAGCGATCCTTCAACACCTAGACCAACTGCAACATTAGCTCCAACATCAACACCAAGTGCAACATCAACACCAAGTCCAACGGTTGTTCCAACGCCAACATCTACGCCGTGTGCTCATAACTATACGGAATGGTCATTTAATTCAATGACTGGTCAAGATGAAAGACATTGCCTTAATTGTGGAGCTACGGAATCTAAAAATCACGTTCATAATAATCATTTAGATAGTACAGATAGTGTATACGAACATTGGAAATGTGATGCTTGTGGCTTTATTACAGATATCGCCCATATATTTGGTGAAGGTACCATATGTCAAAATCCCAATTGTAACTATGTAAAAGAAGAAACCCATTCTCATACTTGGAAACAAAAAGTAGTTATCGTGGGTAGTGAAGAAGTATGTTATAAAAATGTTAATTACTGTTCTGATTGTGGTATGGAAATTGATGCAGATACATTTACTCATAGCGATTTAAAGGTTACAGAAGGACGTAAAACTATAAAATATGAATGTACAAGATGTGGTTGGGCAAAAGAAGAATTAAAAACTGCTGCAGCTAGTTTCATTGATGATATAATAATAGAAGAACCAAAAAAATTAAAATTGGTTAGAAAGTAGGGAGAGACTAATGGAAGAAAAAAAGACGGAAAAAAAGAAGTGGTATAAATCCGTAAGCAATTGGTTAATTATTGTTGCTAGCGTTATTTTAATACCAATTTTGGTAATTAATATTTGGATTATGATTCAAGCCAAAACTAATAAGGATGAAATTCCAAGTGTATTTGGTTATAAGCCATTCATTGTTTTGTCTGGTTCAATGGAACAAGAAATTTATCAAGGAGATTTAGTTTTAACTAAAATTGTTGATCCAGCAACTTTAAAAGTAAATGATATCATAGCTTTTAGAGATCAAGAAGACACTGTGACTACTCATAGAATTATTGATATCATAACTAATGAAGGAGAAACATACTTTATAACAAAAGGAGATAACAATAATTCTCAAGATAGTAATTTAGTTAGTTTTGATGACGTCGAAGGCATTTATTTATTTAGAATACCTGGTATTGGTACATTTATGAATAGTTTATCAAAACCAACGACAATAATTATTGTTTTATTAGGTATTACATTAATATTTGTTATTAGTTTTGTATTAAGTACTAAAAAGCAAAGAGACTTAGAAAGAAAAGAATATTTAGAATATAAAAAGATGCTTGAAGAACAAAAAAAGTCTAAAGAAGAAAAAAGTTCAACCAAAGCTAATAAGTCTAAAAAGACTAAATAATTATGAGTAAACTATCTCTATAGAGATGTTTACATAGATTTAGGAATATGCATAAATTCCTATGCATAAAAATTTATGCAAAAATATTTTATAGACAGGAGGTGAAAACGAAATGAAAAAAACAATTGCATTTATGGCTCTAGTTTTCGCTGTAGTATTAACAGGTTTCTCAGTAAGTGGAACTTATGCAAAGTATACAACATCTTTTGAAAGCGTAACTGATACGGCTAAAATAGCTGTTTGGGACATTAAATTTAATGATGAATCTAAAACAACTGAAGATAAAACGTTTAAATTCGATTTGTTTGATGAAGATACTAATAATGTTGTTGCAATCAAAGATAATGATGATTTAATTATTGCACCAGGATCAAAAGGTAGTGCTAATTTTAAAGTTACAAATGCTTCAGATGTTGATGCTACTTTAAACATAACTTTTGAATCTAGCCATAATGATTTATTAACTTATACGATTAAAAAGGGTGAATCTGCAGATCAAACAGTTGGAGAACCTACTAAAAATTTAGCTAAATTTTCAAATTTAAATTCTGTTGAACTTGCTAAAGGTGCTTCTGAAACTTACACAATTGAATGGGAATGGAAGTACTATGAATCTAGTGAAGAAGATCAAGCTGATACAACTTTAGGTGAAAAATCAGAAACATCTGGACGGACTGCAGTTACTGTTCAAGCTAAAGTTGTAGCTACTCAAAAAGCTGTTAGCTAATAAAATTAGGAAGTTTTTTAACTTCCAAATAAAGATATATCTTTATTTATTAATACAATATGTATTAATAAATTATTATCAATATATGTCTTTATTTGAAAGCTAAATGAAAGGAGTAAACAAGATGAATGATAATTTAGCTAAAAAAAGAATAAGACGAATTATTGAAATTATTATTGTTATATTTATTATTCTTTTACTTATAACTTGTTGTACTTCTAAATATTGGGGAAGAATTGGTTATATCTATAATGATATAGATGTAAATATAGATGAAGATAACATCGATAAAGATATAATTGTTAATAAGGAATTAAGTTTTTATGAAGATAATTATGAAATGTCTTTATCGGCCAATGATTTAAAAATAAGTTACTATTATCAAAAAATAAATCCCCAAGAAATTACTTGTAGGACATCAGATGCCCTTATTGCTACTTGTTATGTTAAAGGGGATTATGTAGTTATTAATCCCAAACAAATAGGTAAAGTTAAGGTATATGTAGAAGCTTTAACTAATGGTAAAAAATATCAAGGGAAAACTAATTTGACGATAAAAGAATCGCAACGTTATATAAAATTAAATAGTTATAAAGGTTCAATCGATTTAAATAAAAATAAAAAGTTATATTTCACCTATTCTTTAGTTGGTTTAACTGGTAATGTTTTTGTAAAAGTAGTAGATGAAAGTATTGTTAAAGTAACAGTTAAAGATGGCGTTGTAACGGTAACAGGATTAAAAAATGGTAAAACTAAAATTGTTGTAAGTCTTACCTATAATGGAAAAACTTATGAAGCAACGTATGATGTAACTGTTAAAAATAGTAATAATAAAAGTAATGATAGTTCGTTAAAGAATATGGAAGGAATAAAAGATTTTAAAAAAGATAAATATAGTTATAATTTAAGTGTTCCATTTGAAACCCAAAAATATTCTTTAGGTGTAACAACAAATAGCGGTAAAGCTAAAGTAAAATATTATTTTAATGGAAAAGAAGTAGATAACTTAAATGATTTAGAGTTAAATGTAGGAAATAATGTAGTTAAAGTTGAAGTAACAGCGGAAGATGGTAGTAAAACAACATATGAAGTAAATATTTATCGTGAAGAGCAAAAAAGTTCTTTAAAATTGGATAGTTTAAGTATTAGTAAAGGTAAACTTATACCTAATTTTGATCCTAACAATTTAAATTATAATGTTTATGTAGATAGTAATGCTGATACTTTAGATGTATTTTTTAATACGCATAATGATTATTCACTAAAATATCATGGAAAAGAAGTGGATAGTTTAAAAGGCTTAAAACTAAAAGAAGGTAATAATAAAGTAGAAATAACTGTTAAAGATGAATATGGTAATGAATTAACTTATACTGTAAATATTGTTAAGGATAGCCCTAGTAATCCTAAAAGTGATAATAATTATTTACTAGATATAGAAAGTAATTTGCCTTTAAATGAAGAATTTAATAAAGATAAAAAGAATTATTCTTTAACAGTTCCTTATGAAGAAAATTTAAATTTAAAAGGAATCGAGGAAGATACTAATAGCAAAGTAACTTATAAATTAAATGGGGAAGACATTAAGGATTTAGATATTAATGGAAAATTAAAAAATGGCTCAAATAAGTTGGAAATTGTAGTAGAAAGTGCTAGTGGTAAAACTAATACCTATAATGTAGATATTTTTAAAGTTTATCGTATTGTTGTTTTAGATAATGAAACTTATGAATTTAAAGCTGATGGTATTAGTAGTTATACAATAGGATATAAAATATATGAATATCTTAAGGAAAATGAAACAATTGAGATAATTGATTATGATGAAAAAGATATAAGTAGTAATATTGATAATTATATAGGTACTATGAAAGTAACTAAAGGAGGTATTAATTTAATACCTGAAGTTACAATGTTTGGAAAGAAGAAATTAACTATTAAGTATAAGGATAGTTATGATGAGGCGATAATTAATTTTACTAATGATAATTATTTTATAACTAGTGAAAGTAAATACGAAATTAATACGGAAAATGGTATAGGAGAAAAAGATATTGTAATTAATAATAATTTCTTTAATAATGAACCAAGAATAGAAAAAAATAATGATGGTATCTGCTTATATGATAAATTAGACCCTAATATATATATTTGTATTACGGGTAAAGATGTAATAATTGAGTATTTAGAAGGAAGTTCTTCTATCGCTTTAAAAGTTAAAGTTACTAATTCTGGGGAATATAATTTAAATGTTAAAGGTTTCATTAATGATGAAGAAATTGCTAATGTTGATATAGCTATTGTTGCGGTTGAAAAATATTTATTAATTATAGAACCTAATGGAGGATTTTTAGTAGAAAAAGATACTAATTATAGTTATGAAGAAAAACTAGAGTTTTATATAAGCTCTGATGAGATAGTTGATTTAAATAATTATGATGCATATTATGTAGATAAAGAAAATTGTTATTACTATCATTTAAAAGATTTTAATACTTTAAATACTGGCTTAGGTGATTCTTATTTAGGTAAAATTATTAGCGATTTAACTAACAATTTAACATTATATGCTATATATAGTGAAGAAGATTATTCGGTTGATGTTGAAGAAACAAAGAAATTGTATTTAGTATTAGATGAATATGAAAATATATTTTATAGTGAAGAATATAATAAAAAAATGATTTATCCAGGCATTAAAGGGTTATTTGAAATAAAGGCTAGTTCTTCTACTTTAAATGAAAGTTTTATAACGGGAATTACTTTAGAAGAAGAAAGCGTTTGTGTAGAACCTGGAAAATGCTTAAATATGGCTTATAAATTACCATATGATTTAACAGAATATACTATATTAAATAAAACTGATGGCAAATTAAGTATTAAATTTACTAATCCTATTCCTATCTCTAGTCAAGAAGTAAAAATTCCTTTGGAATGGAAATGGGTTGAAATAGATGATGAAGTTGATACTTTAATAGGTAATAAAGCTAGTAAAGAAGATTTAACATATAATTTAACTATTAGTTTAGATTTTACCGTAAAGAATTCTAAATGTACGTTGGAGTGATTAGATGAAAGTAGTTAAAAGAATAATTGTTATTATTATTACGATCATATTATTTAGCGTATTAAGTTTTAATCTTTATAATTTATTTTGTCAAAAGATATTAAAACAAGATTTGCCTTCTATAGGAGGTTATGCTGTTTTAGAAGTTATTTCTGGTTCTATGGAACCGACAATAAATATTGGAGATTTAATTATTATTGATAAAAATGCTTCATCTTATCAAGAAAATGATATTGTAACTTTTTATGATGTTAATGGTTCATTTGTAACCCATCGAATTGTAAGTATTGCTGATGGTAAAATGATAACTAAAGGTGATAATAAAGCTAATAGCTTAGATGATGCAACTAGTATTGATAATATAGTAGGTAAATATGTTTTTAAAATAAGTTTTTTAGGTAATATAATCCAAGCTTTTAAAAATCCTTTAGTAAGTATAATGATTTTTATAATAGGCATATTAATTTGTTTTTTAATAAGTTATGATAAAAAAGAAGAATATGCTGATAAAGATTTTTTAAAGTATATAGATCGTATAAATAAAAAAGAAAAAACAAAAACAAAAAAAGTATCTTTTTTCACTAGATTTAAAAAGAAAAAAGAAAAAAAGAAAAAAAAGAAAATAAAAAGAAAGAAAAAACCTAAAGTAAATGGAAAAAATAAGAAAAAAAGAAGGAAGTAGGTGAGAAATGAAAAGGTTATGGCAAAGTAAAATATTTCGTAAAAATTTAAGAAAATGGTTATGCTTGTATGTTGGAGTTATGAGTTTAAGTGCTACGGTCATAACCTATTCTAAATATATTTCTAGTATTATTTCAACGGATACTGCTAGACCAGCGAAATTTATTGTTAAAATTAATTATGATTATGAATCTTGCGATGCATCTTTAATAGCCGAATGTGATTATGGAAAACATCGACCTACTCAAAATTTGACTTATGATTTTGAAGTCGATACGAAAGAATTAGAAGTATTAACAAAATTAAGTCTCGCTATCTATGTTAATGAAGATTTTCGCCTAGTTAGTTTAAAAGAAATAAATGCTGATGGCAGTAGTGTAGATGTTGCTTTAGAAAGCCCTAATAATATGTATTTAGAAACATTTAAAGCTAGGTATAATAGACAACGTTGGACAAATACAATTGAAATGACATCATCTAGAAAAACTTTAACAAAATATCAAGCTGTGTTACAATATATACCGAAAGACGATAGTAACTATAAAGATGTAAACTCATCTATTACTTATAGACCATTTGTTGTCGGTTATTCAGCTATTCAATTAGATAAATAGGAGGTAAAAATGAAGAAAAAATATTTAATAATAACTATTTATACTTTAGCATTTTTAATTATTCCATATTTATGTAATTATTGTCCTACCCAATCAAAGTATATTAAAGATAATGATAAAGCTTTAGTATATGCGGATAGTTTATATTCTTTATATAAAGGAAACAAAATATCTATTGATTTAGCTCCTAATTATGAAAAAGAAAAAGATAAAATAAAATTATTATTAGTTTTTGATAGAAATAGTAATATTGGGACATTTAAAGAAGAAAGTTATACTATTAATATTCCTAATTGTACTATAGATAATATTATTGCTCCTAATTCTAAAAGCATTAGTGGTAATAAGATAACATATGATAATAATAAAAATAGTCAAATATCGGTAACTGCAACTTGTATGTTACCTACAGATAGTAGTTTAATAAATGATTTAGATGTAATTATTAAAGCTACAGTAAAAGAAAAAATTAAAGGAGACATATCTGATTTTGTATACTTAGATAATACGAAAACTTTTAAAGATTATTTAAAAGAAGAACCAATAGTAGTTGTGAAAAGCTTATATGAACAATTAATAGATTGGTTAGATAGTACTTATTATCCTTTATATTTACAAAAAAATATGGATATTTTTAGAGATTCAACGGATAATTATGTAAAAAGTATTATTACGGAATATATTCAAGACCTTAAAGATGTAAGTTTTACAGATAGTTTACCAGTATTAAAGAATTTAGAAATTAGTGTCGCAAGTCAATTAGAAAATGGTAAGATATATAATTTTGCTACTAAGAAAAATTTCTTTGGTAATGCAGCTATGGAATTTTATTTAAAACATAAAAATGTTAATAAAGATTATATGTTTTTTACTCCGTATGATAATACTAGTATAGATAATACATCTGATATTGAATTAATTAATAATTTATTTAATGAATATTTAAACTATTATTTTGAAGTAAGGGAAATTTCGGATATTAAAGATTATTTAGAAAAGTATGAATTACCTAATGGTATTGCCAGTTATGTAATAGAAGGAAATGTAGCGATATCTGGTATTGTAAGACACAATAGTAATTGGCTTGAAATGGCTAATATTTTAAATGTTATCTATAATGCTAGTAACATACCTATAGATATCGTAGTAGGTTTTGCTACCGATATGGAAATTAGTTTTGTTAGTGTCTTTGAAACTGATGAAAATGGGGTACCAGGAGTGTATGCTAAAGAAGGAAAATATGGTAATTTAATTTCGGATACTTTACGCAATTATATTGCTAATATAGATATAGATATATTTAATTCCTTTACTAAAAATAACACGACAGAGTATGGTGATAACAAATTAACCCCTAAAGCTTTTAATGATTACTATTTAATTTATGATGAAGAAAAAAATGATTATGCGATGATAAGAGTATTTTCCGATTATGTATTAAAATCAGATAATAATTATCATAACTATGGTAAAATTGAAATCCTTAAAATTCCAGATTTTATACCTGATGAGGAAAATAATATAAGTTTTAAAAATACGGTTAATGAGGATAATATTGATATATTGCAAATAACTATTAAAGTTAGTTTAAATGAAACTGATGATTCTGATAAAAATAAAGTAATAGAAATTATTAAAGCTATTGATAAATTATTGAATTATGATAGTACAAGTATAATTGAACAAGCAGAATTTGAAAATGAAATAACTTATAATCTAGTAAGAAGTAATTTAAATAAAAACTAATCATTGATTAGTTTTTTAAATGTATTTTAATACTTCTTCTTTATCACTTAAATGATATTTTGTATGTCCTATTATTTGATAGTCTTCATGACCCTTTCCTAGTATTAATAAAATATCATTACTATTTAACATATTTATGGCTTCTTTAATAGCTTCTTTACGATCATAAATAACTTCATAATTATCTTTTTCTACACCTTTTAAGATATCTTCCATTATTTTGGTAGGTTCTTCGGTACGGGGATTATCATTTGTAAAAATAACATAATCACTTAAACGGGTTGCAACTTCTCCCATAATAGGTCTTTTAAGCGGGTCTCTATCTCCCCCACATCCTAATATAGTGAATAATTTTCCTTCCTTTATTTCCTTGTAGGATTCAATTATTTTTAAAACAGCATCAGGGGTATGAGCATAATCTATAACAATAAATCTATCTTTCATTTTATATGTTTCACATCTTCCTTTAGGTGCTTTAATATCTGGAATAATTTTTATTAATTCTTCTAAAGAGTAACCTAAACTTTTAACTAAAAACAAAGCTGTTAAGAAATTATAAATATTAAATTTACTAGTTAGGTTATAATTTATATCATAATTTTTATTTTGATCAGAGAAATTTAAAAAG
>CANPXQ010000025.1 GCA_947586295.1 uncultured Bacilli bacterium | reverse complement strand
ATCTAGTTATGGTACTGGAGCAATAATGGCTGTTCCTGCTCACGATGAAAGAGATTATGACTTTGCCAAAAAATTTGATATCCCTATTATTCAAGTATTAGAAGAAACTACCGGTAAAGTTCATCCTAATGAATTTAAGAAAAATTCTATTGTGGCCGTAGTTTATGATGAAGAAGAAAATAAATATTTAACTCTTAATTGGCATAATTTAGGAGGAAGACTATTTATTGGGGGAACAATTAAAGATAATGAGACTGCTTTAGATTGTGCTACAAGAGAAATAAAAGAAGAAACAGGATATAAAAATATTGAATTAGTTGCTACTTTGCCTAAAATAAATCATCATTATTATGCTTATAATAAAGATAAATATTTTAATATTGAAAGTACAGGATTTCTATTTAAATTAAAAAATAAAGAAAAAGTAGAGTTAGAATTAGATGAAGATGAAAAATTTGATGTTGAATGGGTAGATATTGATACCATTAATAAAGAAGTAAAAGATGAGTTACATTTTAAAACATTTATGTATGCTACTAATCCTGGGGCTATGGTTGGTGATGGTATCCATATTAATTCAGAATTTTTAAATGGTTTAAATAAGGAAGAAGCCATAAAGAAAATGCTTGCTTATTTAGAAGAACATAAATGTGGTTCTAAAAAGGTAAATTATAAAATGCGTGATTGGATTTTTTCTCGGCAAAGATTTTGGGGAGAACCAATTCCTATGGTTAATTGTCCAAAATGTGGATGGGTACCATTAAAAGAAGAAGATTTACCTTTATTGCTTCCCGATGTAGCGGAATATGAACCAACCGATAATGGGGAAAGCCCTTTAGCGAAAATAACGGATTGGGTTAATACAACTTGTCCAAAATGTGGTGCTAAGGCGGTAAGAGAAACGGATACAATGCCAAATTGGGCAGGTTCTAGTTGGTATTTTTTAAGATTTATGGATGCCCATAATAATAAAGAATTTGCTTCTATGGATGCTATGAAATATTGGCAAAAAGTAGATTGGTATAATGGCGGAATGGAGCATACAGCTCGCCACTTGCTATATGCGCGTTTCTGGGTTCAATTTTTATATAATATTGGTCTAGTACCTAATAAAGAAATGATTTATACTCGGGTAAGTCACGGGATGGTATTAGGTTCAAATAATGAAAAAATGAGTAAAAGCAAGGGAAATGTAATTAATCCTGATGATATAATAGAAGAATTTGGAGCCGATGTGTTAAGAATATATGAAATGTTTATGGGGGATTATGAACAAGATGCTCCTTGGAGTACGGATTCTTTACGTGGCTGTAAAAGATTTGTGGATAAAGTTATTCGTTTAAAAGATAAAGTAAATAATCAAGAAAATATTTCCATTAATTTAGAAAATATCATTAATAAAACTATTAAGAAAGTAGAAAATGATATGGAAACAATGGGCTATAATACGGCTATATCCGCATTAATGATATTAACTAATAGTATGGATAATGAAAAAGAAATAACAAAAGGTGACTATAAAATATTATTAACTTTGTTAAATCCTTTTGCACCACATATTACGGAAGAATTAAATGAACAATTAGGTTATAGTCCAATTTGTTTAAGTAGTTGGCCAAAATATGATGAGGAAAAAACGATAGAAGAAAAAATAACTATAGGTGTGCAAGTAAATGGTAAGTTAAGAGGGGATATAACTATAAAAAATGATATGAAGGAAGATGAAATATTATCTTTAGCTTTAAGTAATGAAAATGTAAAAAAATATACTACGGATCATCAAATTATAAAGACAATTGTTATACCTAAAAAAATAGTAAATATTGTAGTTAAATAATGGTTTTAAGTTTTTTAAAATATTTAAGGAGTTATTTAGATGTTAATTAGAAAAGCCGATTATAATGATGTAAAAAAATTAAATGAATTTCTAACGCTTTTAATAAAAGATGAAAGACAATACGATTTAGGGATTAATGAAAACTTTGTTGTCACTAATATGTATGAAAATTATATTGAGGATTCTTATAAATTGCTTATTGTTGCTGAAGAAAATAATGAAATTGTAGGTTATTTATATGGAATAATTAAACCCAATGATGAGACATATAAATATATAACTGCTAAATTAGATGCTTTATATATTGTTAATAATTATCGCAATAGGGGAATTGCTACATCTTTAATAAAATATTTTAAAAAATGGGCTATATCCAAAAATGCCCATAAAATTGAAGTTAATGTTTGGAGTAATAATATTCAAGCGAAAAGATTATATGAAAAAAATAATTTTAAAACTACTAGTGAAACATTAACTCTTGAAGATTTATAAAAGTTTTTATTTTTGTTTATTTAATGTAAAAACGGAGTCAAAAAAGAAGAAACCATATCCTTCCCAAATAGTATAACAATCATCACTGATATTTAAAAATTTATCATACCCTATATATCCGCCTAAACCTATAGTAAAAATTGTTAATATTATAATGATAGTAATTAAACTTTTGTTATTATTCTTTTCCTCCCTAATTATAACATTTATTTATGGTAAAATAATATAAATTAGTTTTAAAAGAGGTTAATAATGGAAGAAGAAATATTTAGGCATATGAAGGTAGATTTTAATAAATTAATTGATTATGGCTTTAAAAAAGAAAATAATTTATATGTTTATTCGCAAAACATTATGAATAATACTTTTAAAGTTATTATTAAAATAAATACTAAAGGGATACCTTCAGGAAAAGTATTTGATTTAGTTACTGATGAGGAATACACAAATTTTCGCATTGAAAATATTAGTGGTTCCTATGTTGGCCAAGTAAGAAAAGAATTTAAAAGTATTTTGCAAGATATTAAAAACAAATGTTTTTTTAAAAAAG
The DNA here is from genome assembly GCA_947586295.1 of uncultured Bacilli bacterium. Lineage (GTDB taxonomy): Bacteria > Bacillota_I > Bacilli_A > RF39 > UBA660 > Onthocola_B. The sequence goes on along the minus strand of CANPXQ010000025.1, from coordinate 7,176 downwards.
ATTTTTTAAATGAACAGTCAAATAGAATATCCCAAAAGATAGAACAAATATATAAAGTAGTACCGGAATTTGAATGGGAGAAATATCCAGGATATGCTATTTTTAGAAATTCTATGAGTCAAAAATGGTTTGGAATAATAATGAATATTGCTAAAGAGAAAATAGAAGAAAAAGCTAAAGAAGAAGTAGAAATTATTAATTTAAAGGTAGATCCTAATAAAATTTCTAAATTATTAGATAAAAAAGGATTTTATAAAGCCTACCATATGAATAAAAAACACTGGATAACGATTATATTAAACGATACTATAAGTGATAAAGGCATTATAAAATTAGTAGATGAAAGTTATTTTCTGACAACGAAATAAAATATCTATATGTTACTTGGCAAAGAATATTATTATATGGTATTATGTATTTAAGAAAGGAATAATCTATAATTGATTAAATAAGTAAAAATGAAAAAAGTATTAAAAGTATTATCAAATATAATATTGTGTATTTTATTATTTATAATAACTTTATTTTTGTTAATTTTAATACCTGTAAGGCATACTATAAATAAAAATAATGTAAAAGATATAATTAGCAATGTAAATATTGAACAGACGCTTAATGAAAATAAAGAATATGAAAATATCGTTAATGAAATGCTGGAACCTATTTTGGAAGAAACTAGAAAAATAGGAATTAGTGATGAAGTTATAATTAAGATTTTAGATTCTAAAGAAGTTAAGAATCTATTGGGTGATGTAGCAGGCAATTTTATGGATGCAATTATAACTGGTAATAGTCAAGGGTTATTATCTAATGAAGATGTAAAAGAATTGGTAAGTGATGTAATTGATGATATAAATAACTTACAATTATATGAAATTGATACGTCTGAAAAAGAAAAAATATTAGATTTTGTGGATGAACAAGTTAATGAATATATTGAATTTATGCCTACAACAGATATGATAACTTCGGAGTTATCTTATGAAGAATTTCAAGATTTAAAAATGGTTCAGTTTATTTTAAGTGATGAATTATTAATATATACTGCGATAATTTTAGGAATAGTTATTTTATGTATCGGATTAATTAATTATTCTCAAGGTAAATTTGTTAAAATAATATTAATTCCGATGCTTGTAGCTTCTTTTCTAATGACATTACTATCTTGGTTGGTAAGTGGATATTTTAAAGCAATGTATGCAAAAGATTCTATGTTTTTCTATGATATAATTCATAAAAGTATGAAATTTAGTACTAAATTATCTGGTTGGATTACTATCATTATTTTAACTATTTTCATAATTGGAATTATAATAATAAATTCAAAACGTTTAAAAAAACAAAGTAATGAAAATTAACCCATTACTTCGCCACCATTAACGTGGATAACTTGGCCTGTTACATAACTGGAATCTGCGCTAGCGAGATAGACAAATGTTGGAGCTAGTTCATAAGGCATTGCTCCTCGGGCCATTGCGGAATTAGAACCCAAAGAAGGAATTTTTTCTTTTACCCAACATGCGGGTTGCAATGGTGTCCAAAAAAAGCCAGGAGCAATAGCATTTACACGAATATTTTTAAGAGCTAAATTTCGTGCTAGACTTCGGGTAAAACCGACAATTGCCCCTTTAGTGGTTACATAATCAATTAGTTGAGCTTCGCCATAGAAAGTGGTAACAGAAGATAAATTAATAATTGTATCTTCACTTTTTAAATATGGTAAAACAGCTCTAGTTAAATAAAACATTCCATATATATTTACTTGCATTGTCTTATCAAATTGCTCATTAGAAATTTTAGTTAAGTCGTTTGCTTGATATTGGACACCGGCATTGTTAACTAAAATATTTATTTTTCCAAATTTAGATATAGTTTCTTTAACTATTTTTTCACAAAAAGCCTCATTAGTTATATCCCCAGCGAGTAAAAGACATTCTCCTCCTAAAGATTCTATATATTCTTTGGTATTTAGAGCATCGATATGTTCATTTAAATAAACGATTACAACTTTTGCTCCTTCTTTAACAAAGGCAATAGATGCGGCTTTTCCTAATCCACTATCTCCTCCTGTAATAATCGCTACTTTATCTTTAAGTTTGCCACTTCCTTTATAATTGGGATTATCGAAAATAGGTTGCGGTTGCATTAAAAATTCTAATCCAGGTTGATTATCTTGTTCTTGTTCGGGGACTAAAATTTTATATTTAGTACTTTCTATTCCTATATCCTTATAATATTTATAGTATTTATTACCATATTGGTAGTCAAAATTCATTTTTTCATCTCCTAAAATAATATATGATAGAAGTCTAATTTTGTCGTATTTTAAGAATGTTCTTGCTATTTAAAAAATTTTATTTATAATATTTTTTTAAAGAAAAAAAGTATTGGGTAATTATTTATTATTTGATATAATTGTATAAAAGAAGAGGCAAATTATGTTAATATTTGGATTAAATGTATTAAAAGAAGTAGATAGTAAAAAAGTAAAAAAAGCTTATTGTTCTCGAAAAGATCTACTACCAATTTTAAAAGAAAAAAATATTAAATATATATTTAAAAATCATACCTTTTTAGATAATTTAGTAGGAGGTAACCATCAAGGAATAATACTCGATGTTGATGAATATGCATATTATGATTTAGCTTCCGTTAAAGGAGATTTTGTTGTTGCTTTAGATCATCTAGAGGATCCCCATAATTTTGGTTCTATTATTCGAACTTGTGTTGCAGCAGGGATAAAAGAAATTATTATTCCTAAAGATCGGAGTGTAAGTGTTAATTCAACGGTAGTAAAAGTTAGTTCCGGGATGATTGAAAATATAAAAATAGTTCGGGTTACTAATTTAGCTGAGGCCTTAAAAAAACTACAAAAAAAGGGTTATTTCATATATATAGCTGATATGACAGGAACAGATTATAAAAAGGTTAATTATGCTTCTAAAAAAGTTTTAGTTATTGGGAATGAAGGAAAAGGGATTAGTCATCTTATTAAAGAAATAACTGACGAATGTATAAGCATTCCTATTAATCGTAATGCGGAAAGTTTAAATGCTGGGGTTGCTGCCGGAATACTTATATATGAAATGAAGGATAAAAATGAATACTAAAGAAATAACTGATGATGAATTATTTACATTATTACTTGAAGAAAATGAAGATGCTAGAGACCTAATTTATGAGCGTTACCATTTTATTATAGATATTAATTTAAATAAGTATCGAAAAGTTGCTAAAGTTTTAAGTGTTGATTATAAAGATTATGAAAGTGCCGCATTATATGGCTTTACTGATGCATTACTTTGCTTTCGTCAAGAGAAGACGGCTTCTTTGCCAACTTTTATAAATCTATGTGTTAAAAGAAGCATAAAAAAATGTTTTGAAAAAGCAACAACAAAGAAAAATATTATCTTTAAAGATAGTTATTCCCTAGATTATGTATATGAAAAATTTGGTCTGCCATTATTAGATTTGATAAGTGATGAAAGTAGAAATGATCCCCTGTTTAATATTACATCAGAAGAAAGTTATCAAGAATTATTAAAAGATATTAAAAGTAGTTTATCTAAATTGGAAAATGAAGTTTTTAATTATATGGTTGATGGGTTTAATTATCGGCAAATAGCTCTTATTTTAAAAAAAGATTCTAAGCAAATAGATAATGCTATGCAAAGAATAAAAAGTAAAGTTAAAAAAATTTTAAAAAAACGGGAAGAAATGCTTGATTATAAATAATATATATGTTATATTATAAACAAGCACGAAGGTGTTTTTTTATTGGAGGAACATATGGTAAAAAAGAAAAAAGGTAAAAAGGAAAGTTATTTAAGCAAAGTAAGAAAAGAAATAAAATTAGTAAAATGGCCTTCATTAAAAGAAGTTGTTAAATACTCTATTGCGACAATTGTTTTCTGTATTTTTATTTGTTTATTCTTTGTAGCGCTTAATTTAATTATGTCTTGGATAAAGGGGATGTTCGTTTAATGGAAAAACAATGGTATGTTGTTAATACGTATTCCGGACACGAAAGTAAAGTAAAAGAAAAATTAGAAGCTAAAATAGAATCTATGCATATGCAAGATAATATTTTTCGCATTATTATTCCCGAAACTACTGAAGTAGAAATAAAAAATGGTGTAAGAAAAGAAAAGATAAAAAAGATGTTTCCGGGTTATGTTTTGGTCGAAATGATTATGTCGGATGAAGCTTGGTTGATGATTCGTAATACTCCAGGAGTTACAGGATTTATTGGCTCATCAGGTAAAGGGGCTAAACCGACACCATTATTACCTCAAGAAATCGATCGAATTTTAGCAAGTATGGGTATGAGTAGAGTAAATGCTGAAAAAGAACTTAATGTTGGCGATCAAGTAAGCATTGTTGATGGTCCATTTAATGGTATGATTGGTAAAGTAGAAAACATTGATTTAGAAAATAATCGGCTTAACATTGTTATTGATTTATTTGGTCAAGAAACGACTGTTGATGTAGAAATATATCAAGTAAGTAAAATTTAGAATAAAAAAATTATCAAAAAAATTGATAGTTTTTTTAATTGTTAAGTTTTTTCTTTGTTTCTTTAAATATTTTTAAATTTTCTTTTATTCTTTCATTATGAGGATTTATTTTTAGAGCTTCTTTAGCATTTTTAATAGCATTATCAAAATCTTTAATATTAAAATAGGCTATCGATAGTAAGTCATTTATGGTTTCATCCCAACTAAAAATTTCATTAATGTAAGTTTTTTTATTTTGTTTAATACTAAGTGCTTTTTCTCCATATTCAATAATTTGTGGGTAATCTTCAAAAGCATATTTTAACATCGCCATTTCCACATAAGCGTCTCTTAAATAAGGGGCTTCCTTAATTGCTTTTTTTAACCACATTTCTGCTTCATCAAAACGATTTAAGTTTTTATAACAACGGGATATAAAGCGCATTGAAGCACATCTTTCATCTTTCCAAGTAGCATTTTTAAGCTTTAAATGTTTTATTAAAGTATCTATGGCTTCATTCCATTTCCCATAGTACATATATTCTCGACCTAAATAATGCATATTTCGGTCATTTTGGGGATTTTCCTTAACACTTAATTCGAGAAGAGGCAAATAATTACTGCGCGATTTAAAACGATCGGGATAATGATTGATAATAACATCATTAGTATAAATTTGTTTTTCTTCGCCTTCATATTTTAAAATTTCGTGAACGGGATTTACCCATCTAAAGTTATTTCGACAATGGATTTTTTCCGAATAGAAAGAAACTTTAGGATTATTAAATTCATCTAAATACCAATTATAAATATATCTTAAGCGAGTTGTTCCCTCTTGCCATATTTTTTCAATATTTTCTCGCCAATTAGGCAGCATAATTTCATCTAAATCTAAACAAATACAAACATCTACATCTCCGGGAACTAAATCTAAAGATAAATTACGAGCATTATCAAAACGCCACGGTTTTATTTCGTGTGTATAAACTTTAATATGATGTTTTTTAAGTTTTTCAACTGTTTTATCAGTTGAACCGGTATCTAAAACAATTATTTCATCAGCTTCTTTAATGGATTCATACCACCGATCGACAAATTTTTCTTCGTTTTTACTAATTGCATAAACACATATTTTAATAAAATAACCTTCTTTCTTTAAAATTTATGTAAAAAATATAAAAGTATGTTATAATAAATTAAGGTGGTGATACATATGACTACTACCTCTTTGGAATTATATCGGAAGATAATGAAAGATGATGAATTTCGGCAAATTTATTTAGACAATTTTTTAGATCGGTTTGTTTATTCTATTGAAGATGTGGAACAAAATAATAGTGAAGAAAAACGCCGAGATATGATTGATAGTCTATTAAAAGCTTTTAAATTAGCTTTAAGTTTTCCCTCAAAAATGGGCGTTGTGGAAATTCAAAAAATAGGGAATATAATAAATGAGCATAATGGAATAGAAGATTTTCGTAAGATAAATGTTTTAGCGCGCTATAATGCTGATTGGGAACCTGTTCCTCACCAAAGAATATATTATGAACTATATAATTTATTAAATAATTATTATAATGTATGGAATGCATTGGATGACATATATGAAAAAGAAGCGATGTTTCATATTTCATTGATGCGTATTCATCCATTTGAAGATGGTAATAAACGTTTATGTCGGACTGTAATGAATATTCATTTATTTAAAGAAGGGTTTCCTCCTGTTGTAATTAATGAAATGGAAACAGAAAAATATTATGAATTTATAAGTCAAATGAATGTTAAAGAATTCGCTAGGTTTTTAAAAGAAAAATCAATGTTAGAAGCTTTAAATGTTAAATTTTTATATAAAACTATAAAAGAAATTCCTATTAATCAAGAAGTTGATGAATACTTCTCAAGTTTAAAAAAAAAGTAAAACTATTTTAATTGGTTTTACTTTTTTACTTTAGTTTAAGCTGTAGGTGTGGTAGGACTTAATTTTTTAACAACTAATGTTGCTTCATTTATAGATATATTTCCTGTTCCTGCTGGATTTGTTAATTGCATATCTATAGTATCATCGGCATCTAAACTGACAATCGTATTGCCACTATAAGTAATGGCATTATTAGCGGTTAAATTTTTAGTTACTTCAGTTGAAGGAATATCTGTAGTATTTTGTCTTACTCCAAATTCTACATTATTAGCTCCATCGGTAGAAGTTACGGTTAAAACATAAGAAATTTCATAATCACCAGGTTCAATAATAGTAATTTCATTTCCTGAAGCAGTGACATTTTCGGAAGTCATTTCTGTTCCTAATGTTACAGGTGTTGCCAAAGCATTAGTAAATGTTAAAGTATCATTTGCTGTAGCATTATATAATCCGCCATAAGCAGCTAAGCCATTGCCCGTTGCTCCCGTTGCTCCGGTAGCACCAGTAGCTCCTTGGGGTATGGAAAAACTTAAAGTGTAATTTCCATCTTGACCTGTAATGGCAACTGTGGCATCTGATTCAGGCGGTAAAGTTGTTACAGGTCCGATAGCAATTGTTGGTGCAGGACCTGTAGGCCCAGCCTCGCCCGTAGCCCCAGTAGGTCCTGTAATACCAGTAGGCCCAGTTGCCCCTGTTGCTCCAGTAACTCCAGTTGCTCCAGTAGGACCTGTTATACCTGTTCCACTACCAGCAGGACCTGTA
>CANPXQ010000024.1 GCA_947586295.1 uncultured Bacilli bacterium | reverse complement strand
ATAGGACATTTTAACTTATAAATGAGTACAAAAAAGCGGACATTTTAACTTAAAAGTCACAAATTTATGTAAACAATATTAATTTTTTAAATAATTTATGTTAAAATATATCTATGATTTGTCGCCCCATAGTTTTATTTAATTCATTAAAAAATAAGTTTCAAAATCAATGAAGCTTATTTTTTTAAGTTAACAATAGTTTCTCCTAAGTTCCAATTATTTATTTTAAAACTGGCAACTAAATTATTCTTTTTTAATACTCGATGTACTTCTTCTGTTAAGATATTAGTACTTTTTCCGTGAATAATAACAATTAAATCTTTCTTTTCTAAATAATTATCTTTTATAAATTCATTTACTAAAACCTCAACCATATTGACTATTTCCCCGTGTAAATCTAGATGCGGAGCATTTTCCGTAAACATTATTGATTGGCCGTTTGTTGGCCAGGGTTAGGTTCATTAGAAGCTACTTTTTTGGCATACTCATCTAATACTTGACTTAATTCTGGAATACTATAACGAGACCCAATAGTTGCCACTGATAGTCCTCCCGCAATATTTGCAAGGGTAACCGATTTTTCTAAAGAAAAATTATTCGCGAGGCCATAAACAAAAGCTCCGTGAAAAATGTCGCCAGCACCCGTCGTATCCTTGGCCGTAACATTTAATCCCGGCATTATTTTTATTTGCCGATTATCCATATATAAAGCCCCTTTATTTTCTAAAGTAACTACAATATTAGCTTGGGGATATTTTTTTAATAAATTACTATAAACATTTACTAAGGTATTAGGATCATCAAAATTAATTTTTATTCCTGAAACAGTTTCCGCGAAACCTTTAGAACAAACAATATAATTCATATATTTACATAATTCTAATAATTCATTTGTAATTCGTCCTGCATCAATTATTTTTAATGCTTGAGGAAATTTAGCAATAGCATTAGTTGTGGCCCCATAATCATGCCCATCAGTAAAAACAATATCGGGAACAAAATCATAATTAAATTTCTTTAATGGCGTAAATTCTCCTTGAACATTAAATACCGTTCTAGCCCCCGTTTGTTTATTGACCATTATAAGGGATAGTGATGTAGGTTGATCAAAACTAGTTTCAATATAATTGGAACCAATATTTACTTCACTATATTCTTTTTTTAACTTATCGCCAAAGTCATCAGAACCGACAACAGTCGCTAAAGTTGTATCAATTCCCCATTTTCCTAATAAATAAGCCGCATTACCAGCTGGTCCTCCACCACATCGCGTACTTCCCGTAAACCGATGTTTCGTATTTTCTTGGGGATATTCATCAACTTCTAAACTAATATCATAACTAGAATGACCTATACATAATACTTTCATTTTATCTCCTCTTATTCTATTATCAAGAAAATTATATCATACTTTTTATTTAAAGGAAATAATTAAATTACATCACTTCTTTTTATTAAAAATATTTTTTTATTTTTATAAAAAGCATAAAAGACATCATTTGGTAATAAACCTTTTTTATTTAACTGTTCTTGTAACCAACTATGATTTTTATGAATTAATTTTAAAGTATTATCTTGAACTACACCATCTAATATTATCGCGAGTGGTAAATTGGTTTTTACTTTAAAAGGTTTATATTTAAAGACAGATAATTTACCATTAGGTTCTAAAAAAGCATATTCTACCATCTTAACATCCGAAATTTCTTTTTGTCTTAAACTAATAAGTAAATCATCTAAAGTATATCTTTGTCTAATCATTTCGTGATAATTAATTTTTCCGTGACAGATAATTAAAGAAGGTTTACCATCAAATAAAGTGCGAAATTTTCGAGATTTAACCGCTATATAACCAAAAGCTACTTCTAAAATAACTAATACCATTATCGGAACAATTGTTAAAATAATCGAATCTTTAGCATTCTCAATACTTATTGCTACTAATTCAGCAATTAAAATAGATACGATTAAATCAATTACTCCTAATTGACCTACTTCTCTTTTACCCATAATACGATAAGCTAAAGTTACAAAAAAATAAAAGAATATTGTTCGAAGTAAAACTTTTAATACTAACACATTTATCACCAATTTTATTATGTGTAATTTCATATTATTTTAAACAAATACATATTATTTTACTAGGTGATTTATTTTGAAAATACTATTAAAACAAATAGGTTTTTACTTAATATTTTTAATTCTTTTAACTTTTTTTTGTAGTTTACTTAATTTAATTGGTTTAAATTCAACTATTACAAACTTAATATTATTTATATTTAACGCTAGTATGTTTTTAATATTAGGTTACAAAAGAGGCATAAAAAGTGCTAATAAGGGTTATTATGCTGGTTTAAAAATGGGCTTAATTCTTTTACTTATCTTAGTAATTATAAATCTCATCGTCAGTCAAAGATTTTTTACAACATCAACCATTATTTACTATATAGTTCTATTATTATGTAGTATCTTTGGAGGTATGTTAGGTATAAGTCGTAAAAAAACTAATTAACTACTATAAATTCATAATTATCTAAATTTTTTAAAACATAAGAATTATAATTATAAATCTCTTTAGTTAAGGGATTTATTTCTTCTTTTAAATAACCTTTAGTATATAAAAATTCTAAAGTAATTTTATTATCTAGACACACATCTTCATTTTGACATCTTTGAGCAGCTTCAATAATTCTTTTTTCACTTACCTTCATTAAATTAGTATTATGATTTTTTCTTACTTTATAAGTTGTTCCAACAACTAATATAACAACACTTAAAATAATTAAAACATAACCTATTTTTTTCATTCTTCTACTCCATAATAGGCTTTTTTAAATTCATTTTTAAATGCAATTAAAGTATGATTTTCTAAATGTTTTTGAATTTCTTTCATTAATTCGTGTAAAAAATAAATATTATGTATTGATAGTAATCGAGCTCCTAAGGTTTCTTCTGCCATAATTAAATGTCTAATATAAGCACGGGTGTAATTTTGACAAGTATAACATTTACAGTTTTGATCAAGGGCTGTAAAGTCTTCTTTATATTTACTATTTTTGATATTTATTTTACCAGTCCAAGTATGAGCGTGACCGTGTCGGGCTAAACGGGTTGGACTAACACAATCAAATAAATCAATACCTCGGATAACTCCTTCAATTATATCAATTGGTTCACCTATTCCCATCGCATATCTTAATTTATCCGTTGGTAAAAAAAGTGTCGAATATTCAAAAGCTTTATACATATCCTCTTTAGATTCGTGATCGTTAGCTACTCCCCCAATGGCATAACCATCAAAATCTAATTTAACAGTTTCTAAAGCACTATATTTTCGTAATTCATAATGAGGTCCCCCTTGCACAATCCCAAATAACATTTGGTTAGGATTTTGATGAACTTCTTTACCTCTTTTGGCCCATCTAATAGTTCTTTTAATACTTTGTTTTAAATATTCGTAATCGGCAGTCGCGGGTGGACATTCATCAAAACTCATTGCAATATCACTATCTAATTTATTTTGAATCGCAATACTTTTTTCCGGAGTTAAAAATAATTTATCACCATTTAAATGATTCTTAAAATAAACGCCTTCTTCACATATATCCTTTTTCTTCGCTAGAGAAAAGACTTGAAAACCACCAGAATCCGTTAAAATAGGTCCATCATAGTTCATAAATTTATGTAAACCTCCGGCTTTAGATATAATATCTTCACCCGGACGTAACCATAAATGATAAGTATTCGCTAAAATGATACCAGAACCGACTTCTTTTACTTCTTCAACAGATAAAGTTTTAACTGTGGCATTGGTACCTACAGGCATAAACATAGGTGTGTTATAACTTTTACCATTATATATAATTGTTCCCAAACGTCCTTTAGTTTCCGTATCTGTTGCTTTTAAATTAAATTGTAACTTCATCATACCACCTATACATCTTTCTTTTTTATTTTACCATTATCTACCTAAAATCGTAAATACTAAAATAAATATTTTGACAAGTTTTAAATCCTCGATTATATTAATATTAAGGGTGATGATATGCATAAAGATATTCTTTTTATTTTAGTTATAATTTATTTAATAATATTTTATTTAATGACGAAATATTATAAATTAATAACGAAGAAAAAATGCTATCAAAGTATTTTAAGTAAATGTAGTGATGTTATTATTCGCCAAACTTATCGAAAAAAATATTATATGTATTTTTATACTTTTAAAATAAAAAATAAAGAATATAATGTGCTTGATAAACTTATATTCCCTATTTTTCAAAATAAAATTAAAATTAATAATAAATATTTAATGTATGTTAACAATAATAATCCTAATGAATATATTAGTCCTATTAAAACTATAACTATAAATTGGTATTTATATGGTAGTATTATATTATTTATAATATCAATTCTTTTATTTATTTAATAAACATTGCATCGCCAAAAGAAAAGAAACGATATTGCTGTTTAATTGCATATTTATAGGCATTTAAAATATTTTCTTTACTACTTAAGGCTGATACTAACATTAAAAGAGTACTTTTGGGAAGATGAAAATTCGTGATTAACCCATCAATAGCTTGAAATTCAAATCCCGGATAAATAAATATATCAGTGTTTCCACTTGTTGCCTTAAATTCATTATATTTATGCATTACGGTTTCTAATACTCTCGTTGAAGTTGTTCCTACGGCATATATTTTTCGTCCCTCTTTTTTAGCCGCATTTAATTTCATCGCAGCTTTTTTAGATAAAATGTAATATTCCCTATGCATTTTATGTTTCGTAATATCTTCTACCTCTACAGGTCTAAAAGTACCTAGTCCCACATGCAAAGTTACATATATTAATTCAATCCCTTTGGCCTCTATTTCTTTTAGTAATTCCTTGGTAAAATGAAGTCCTGCAGTTGGAGCTGCTGAAGATCCAATATTTTTAGCATAAACCGTTTGATAACGCGTTTGATCTTTTAGTTTTTCGTGGATATAAGGCGGAAGAGGCATCGTTCCTAATTTTTCTAGTATTTCTAAAAATATGCCCGAATATAAAAACCGCACAATTACTAAGCCTTCTTCTTTTTTTTCCATAACCTTAGCCTTTAATAAACCATTACCAAAACTAATAATCGTCCCTTCGTGCAATCTTTTAAAAGGTCTTGATAAACATTGCCAATCATCATTTTCAATATTTTTTAAAAGTAATAGTTCAATTACAGCCGAAGTATCTACCTTTTCCCCAATAATGCGCGCCGGTATTACTTTGGTATCATTTAAGACTAAACAATCTCCAGGTTTTAAATAATTAATGATGTTTTTAAAAATATCTTCCTCTAAAGAACCCGTTTTTTTATCCATTATTAACAGTTTCGAATCACTTCGATTTTTAAGAGGTGTTTGGGCAATTAAGGATTCGGGTAATTCATAATCAAATTCTTGGGTTGTCATTTTTCTTCCTTGTTAATTTAAATAATTCATCTATTTGCCTATAAGCTATATCAAAGTCATCCATTTTTAAATTTAACACATTTATATGGGGATATTCTTCTTGGATATAATTACTAATTAATAAATATTCCTTTTGTTGATTTATACTATTTAAAACACTAAAATCTTGATAATTATGATGAACTCTATTCAGTCTTTCTTTATATAACAAAGTATTTTCTAAATATAAATTAATAAAATATATTTCATAATTTAACTTACTTAATTTTAATAATAATTTTTCATAAACATCGTGAAAACTGTAATCTTTATATCCTAAATTAGCATATATTTCTTCTGTAAAGAAAGTTCTATCAAAGATTATATCCATAGGAATATCTTGCATTACTTGTAAATATTCGATAAGAGCTTCATACATTTTAGTACTTAATATTTTACCGGTATTGGTTTTATCTTTTTGACCAGATAAACGATAAAGATTAGAACCCGCTAAATTATCGTGTAAATAATTCGCTAAAGTGGATTTTCCGGTACCTTGAGGTCCTTCAATTATAATCATTTTACTTTTCATTTTTAAATCCTTATATTCTTCTCGTTAAATTAATGCCTTCTTTAAAACCACAATTATCCCGACAAGTAAAATCAGGGAAAGTACATCTAGCCCCTTTGGTATATTTTAAAATATCCCTCGCTAGAGGATCATTGGCATTTTCTAACGCTTTTTTATATTCTAATAAAGTAAATCTTGTTTGTTGCATTATTTCTAATTGAGCCGCTGTACATAAACGTTCTTTACATTTTAAAATAAAGTTTTCATATGTTCCCCTTTCGGCTATATCCACAAGTAAACCTTGAGGATAATTTTCACAAGTTCTACCCATATCATATAACCATTCATTTACTAAGGTATCATCATCTATAATAATTGGCGGAATAAAATATTCGGCTTTAGGTAAAAATTCGAATTGATAAGTTAATGTACGATGTCTTTGAGCTTGCGCATATTGTGCTAAAGAACCTCTATAATGAGTAGAATAAACATCACTATATATTTTAGGACGGTCAGAAATATTTTCTCCAAATAAAGAAATTCGTCGATTTTTATCATTTTTAAGTAAACCATCATCTAAGATATTTAATTTTTCAATTTCGTGGCAAAATTCGGCCATAGCCTCTGATAACTTACTTTCAAATTTATTTTCTTTATTATGTTCTAAAATATAAGTTTTTAACCAAGATACAATATAATTAATTTGTCTTAAAGATGTAGTATAAACCATTGTTGTCGGCATAAATACGGTAACTAAATACCGGGCATTTTCTTGAGCTAATTTTTTTATTTTTCCATCATTATAAAAATCTCCATAACTATCTTTAATTTTTACTTTAAAGATTTCTAACCATTTATTATATAATTGTTCTTCTAAACTAGTAATAAGCGAATTTTCATCGTTTTTTATTAGGGTATAACGCGCAGATTTTTCACTAGTTGTATATTCGTGTTCATTATTTAAAACCATTGCTAATATCTTTGGTAAACCCGTAATATTTAAACTCATATAAATATGATCATATACACTATGATGGCCATTATCTTTTGTTAAAGCAATTCGTCTTTTTGTTTTTTCGATATCTTCATTTTTAATATGATTATACCCTTCTTGATCATAACATACACCAGCAAAGTGACCACACATTAAAAGTGATTCATCTAATTTTAATTTCCCCTCATTATCTTGAAAATATGTTTTGGCAATTTCTACTTTTATCATTTTTTACTCCTTTTATAATAATTTAAATTGACTAGTAAGAGATAGTACTTCCCTTTTTAATTCTTCTAAAATATCTGCATTATCATAATTTTTTAAAGCTTTCGCAATTATTTTACCAACATCCTTAAATTCTTTTTCCTTAAAGCCACGAGTTGTCATTGCTGGAGAACCCAATCTTAAACCTGAGGTTATAAACGGTTTTTCACTATCATTCGGAATTGTATTTTTATTAACCGTAATATGAATCTTATCTAAAAGTTCTTCGGCTTCTTTACCCGTTAAATTAGTACAACTTTTAACATCTACTAAGAATAAATGATTATCCGTTCCTCCCGATATAATTCTAAAACCTTCTTCTTGTAGGGATTGTGCTAGAGCTTGAGCATTTTTAATTACTTGCTTTTGATAAGTTTTAAATTCCGGTTGAAGGGCTTCATAAAAAGCTTGGGCTTTTGCCCCAATAACGTGCATTAATGGTCCCCCTTGAATTCCCGGAAAAATAGTTTTATCAATTTTTTTGGCAATTTCTTCATTATTCGTTAAAATGATACCACCCCGAGGACCTCTTAATGTTTTATGGGTTGTACTAGTTACAACATCCGCATAAGGTATGGGCGAAGGATGTAATCCCGCAGCAACTAAACCCGCAATATGAGCCATATCAACCATCAAGTATGCTCCAACTTCATCACAAATTTCACGAAACCGTTTAAAATCAATAATCCGAGAATAAGCACTGGCTCCGGCAATAATCATTTTTGGTTTTTCTTTTAAAGCTTTTGTTCTTAAAGCTTCATAATCAATAACTTCTGTTTTCGGATCCACATCATAATCAACTATGGTATAATCTTTTCCACTAAATGATAAAGGATGTCCGTGCGTTAAATGACCTCCATTACTTAAATTCATTCCCATTACTTTATCGCCAAATTCAAGTAAAGCCCGATACACAGCCATATTAGCACTAGAACCAGAATGCGGTTGCACATTAACATATTTAACAGAAAATAATTTTTTTAAATATTCTTGGGCTTTTTCTTCAAATATATCAATGTTTTCACAACCCCCATAATATCTTTTATGCGGATAACCTTCCGCATATTTATTAGTTAAAATACTTCCTTGAAGGGCTAAAACACTTTTCGATACATAGTTTTCACTAGCAATTAATTCAATATTTTCTTCCTGCCTTATTCTTTCTTTTTCTAAAGCTTTTTCTAATTCCTTATCCATTATCTTTCTCCTTATTATTTTCACTTAAGAAAACTAAATTACTTAATAACATCGCTATTGTCATTGGTCCAACACCTCCCGGTACTGGTGTTAATAAAGATGCCTTATCTTTAACGGAACTTTCTAAAACATCACCAACAATTTTACCATCTACCCTATTTATTCCTACATCAATAATAATAGCCTTATCCTTTATATAATCACCCGTTATAAACTCTTTTTCCCCTATAGCTACAATTAAAATATCCGCCGTTTTCGTAATTTCTTTTAAATTTTTAGTTTTACTATGCGTAATAGTAACTGTAGCATCTTTATTTAATAAAGCCATTGCTAAAGGTCTACCGACAATATTACTTCTACCGATGATAACCACATTTTTTCCCGCAACGTCAATATTTTCTAATTCTAATAATTTTATAATTCCTTTAGGAGTAGCCGCTACAACATATTCATTATTAGTCATTAATGCTCCTAGATTTTCATAACTAAAACCATCAACATCTTTTCGATAATCAATATAACCCATCATTTTTCGATAATTTAAATGTTTGGGAAGCGGACTTTGCAATAAGATTCCATTTATTTTAGGATCACTATTTAACTTATTTATTAAGGCAATTAACTTTTCTTCCTTAATAGTAGCGGGCAACTCATATGTAATAGCTTTTATATTAATTTCCTTACATTTACGAACTTTATTCCGCACATAAATTTGACTACTGGCATCATCGCCAACTAATATAATCGCTAGAGTAAGTTCAATATTTTGTTTATTTAATTTTTTTAATTTTTTATCTAAATCTTGAATAATTATATCGGCATATTTTTTACCATCTATTAACTTCATTATTCCTCCTAAAATAAAGATGCTTGATTAACAATCTTTAAATGTTTATAGGCTTTTTCCGTCGCTACTCTGCCCCGCGCTGTTCTTTTTATAAAACCTTCTTGTAGTAAAAATGGTTCTACGATATCTTCAATGGTTGTTACTTCTTCTCCAATAGCCGTGGCAATAGTTTCAATTCCCACTGGACCACCATTAAATTTCAAGATCAAAGCATTTAAATAATCAATATCAATATTATCTAATCCGTATTTATCTACTTTTAAGCGATCTAAGGATTTTAAAGTAATATCTAAATTAATATGTCCATCCCCTTCAACTAACGCAAAATCTCTTACTCTTTTAAATAAACGATTGGCAATTCTCGGCGTTTTTCGACTTCTTCTTGCCAGTTCCAACGCTGCATCATCATCAATAGGCATATCTAAAACTAAACTCGTTCTTTTCACAATATTTTTTAATTCTTCATCCGTATAAAATTCTAATTTATTAACAATTCCAAAACGATCTCTTAACGGACTAGATAAATCTCCTGCTCTAGTTGTTGCTCCAACTAAAGTAAATGGTGGTAAATCAATTTTAATACTTTTACTTTTACCTTCACTACCAATAATAATATCCATTTCAAAATCTTCCATTGCCGGATATAATATTTCTTCTATATAGGATGGAATCCGATGGATTTCATCAATAAACAAAACATCCCCTGGTTCTAAAGTTGATAAAATCGCTGCCAAATCACCACTTTTTTCAATCGCGGGACCAGAAGCTGTTTTAATATTGCTATTTAATTCATTCGCTATAATATGAGCTAAAGTAGTTTTACCTAATCCGCGAGGCCCATATAATAAAACGTGATCTAAGGG
>CANPXQ010000023.1 GCA_947586295.1 uncultured Bacilli bacterium | reverse complement strand
ATATAATATAAATGTTAATCGCTTCCGGGTGGTGCGAGCTATAAATGATCCTGGTTGTAAATGTTGGAAAACTCTGCAGAAATGATAGAGTTTTCTTTTTAAATTTGATATAATGTTTTTTGAGGGGGATGTCATATGAAAGTTCAAACTGGGTACTTATATCATATCAAGGACGAATTTTTTGATTTAATCAATGGTAAAGGTTTAATGATAAATCACGAAAATGGCCATTCTAGGCCATCGTATTTAGCTATTAAAGATGGTAAAATTTTATGGCTTATTCCTTTAAGTACAAAAATAAATAAATATAAATCTATTATTGATAAAAAGGTTAAAAAATTTGGTTCTTGTAGATCAATTTTAATTAAAAAAATTGCTGGTCGAGAACAAGTTATATTAATTCAAAATGCTTTTCCTACGTTGGAGAAATATATTCAAAGCAGACATACAATTAATGGTAGAATAATTAAAATATCACCTACCGCGCAAAAAGAAATTGTTGATGACTTTGAATATATGCTATCATTAAAAGCAAAAGGATTAGATTTATTTTTTACTGATATTGATTTTATTAAAAATTTAATTTGTAAAGAAGAGGAAATTTCAAACAAATAAAACTCTATTTAAATTAGAGTTTTATTTGTTTTGGAAAATTAGTTATTCTTCATAATCTTCTAATAACGTTTTTGATTTATGTGGTTCATCAAATAATAAATCATTATAATTTTGTTGTCTTAAAGCCTCATATAAGACAATTGCTACAGTATTAGCGAGATTTAAACTTCTAACATTACTAGTCATAGGTATGCGCATACAATGGTCTAAATTGTGCTTTAAAATACCTTTATCAATGCCTGTAGATTCTTTGCCAAAAACAAAGTAAATATTTTCATTACTATTGGAATAATCAAATGTAGTATGAGGTTTATGACCATATCTAGTTAAATAATAAAAAGTACCTTTATTTTTACTTAAAAAGTCTTCATAATTTTCATAAATAGTATAATCACATTTACTGATATAATTAACACCACTTCTTTTAATCGAAGATGCATCCATTTTAAAACCTAATGGTTTAATTAAATGTAATTTACTATTAGTAGCGATACAGCTACGCATAATATTACCTGTGTTTTGGGGTATTTCAGGTTCATATAAAACAATATTTATCATAGTTCTCCTTCATTTAAAAAGACCATTTATTGGTCTAAATATATATCTAATAATTTTTGAAAGTCGCCAGCGTTAATCGGATTATTATCAACTCTTTTAACAATATCAACTAACTTATTATTTCGATAATATAGAATAGTTGGTATTTTATCTATTTTATCAGTATCAAATGCATTATTAATTCTTTCAATATAATTATCTTCATCTTTAATACTTGATACATCTAAATAATAAAAATGATCGGCTAAATTATAATTATCAATTAAAGGTTTTAAACCTTTTTCTAAATTATAAGTATCTTGATTTTTGGTATAATTAATTAAAACAAAATATTCACTAGGAGCTTCTTTTAAAATAGAAGATACTTCTTCTAAGTTTTTAATTTCTAAAGAAATAGTTTGACTACTTAATAAATAACTTTCACTTATTTTTGTAGCTCGTTGGGCATCAAATACCCGCATAAAATAAAATACTCCTAAGACAATTATTAAACCGATTATTCCGGCTATTAAAGTATACTTATTTAATTGTTCATTAGTTAATGTTTTTTTCTTTTTTGTAACTTTTTCTTCTTCTTTTTTTTCTTTCTTTTTAGCTTCTGCCATTATCCCACGTTCCTTTCAATTATAATATTATCATACTTTTAATATTTTAACAAGAAAAAAACCAGTCATAAATGACTAGTTAATAACCTTTCTTTTTATAATAATCATATAATTCTTTGAAACGATTAAAATGGACTATTTCTCTTTGTCTTAAGAATAATAAGGGACCTATTATATCTTCATCAGTTGCTAAATCAATTAAATTTTCATAAGTTGCTCGGGCTTTTTGTTCGGCAGCCATATCTTCACTTAAATTGGCAATTGGATCACTAGTAGATTCAATATAAGCGGCGGTAAAAGGAACACCTGCAGCATTCATTGGGTAAATTCCTTTTTTATGATCTGCATAATATGCTTCTAAACCCGCTTTTTTAATTTCTTCTATGGTAGCATTATTTAATAATTGATGAACCATCGTTCCAATCATTTCTAAATGGCCTAATTCTTCCGTAGCGATATCATTAAGTAAAGCTCTTCCTCTTTCATCAGGCATTGTATATTTATGAGAAAAATATCTTAAAGCGGCTGCTAGTTCACTATTAGCGCCCCCAAATTGTGTAATTAATAATTTGGCCATCGTTAAATCTTTTTTCTTAATATTTATTGGATAATTTAAGTGTTTAACATATTTAAACATATTTTGCCTCCTCTGTATCATTCCAAGGCCAAGGATCATCAAGCCAATTATATTTTGTGGCTGATACTTCATCTAATTGTAAAGGACCATATGTTTTAATATATTCCATTTCTTTTTCATAAGCTAAGGCCATATATTTTTTAAAAGCTTTAAATAAATTTTCATCATCAGGATGTAAATCAAGAGACAAATTTAAATCGTTTACGGCAAAATCATACATCATTATTTCCATTAATAATTCATTTCTTTTATTAGTGGGTTTTAAAATTTTATAAGTGTAGTTTTTATAAGGTTTAAATTCTTTTTCATACATATTACCTCGCATAAAACCTTCTTTAGGGGAAGTAATAGTAATATTATCAGGCATTAATCCTGAAAATAATTCTTGTGGTATACCATAAGTGGTAAAACCTATATTATCATCAAATAACATTTTTCCTCCTTCAATATATCTTAGTCATTATCCTATTTTTGGTATGGGTTATAATCTAAATTAAATTGCAAAAACCCTTACTTTAAGTTATAATTAATTATGGTGAGAATAAATGGCAAAAAAGAAAAAAGCTAAAGAAACAAAAAATACCAAAATGAATGTTGAATTAACCGGTTTAATTTTAATATTAGTGGGTATTATTGGCTTAGGTTTTGGTTTTATTGGTTCTTTAATTAAAAAATTTGCTATGTTTCTAGCGGGTACTTGGTGGTTAATAATTTTATTAAGTATTATAATATTAGGATTTTATATGTTATTTAAAAGAAAAATGCCAAAATTTAATAATCCCAAATTAATAGGATTATATATCTTATTTATTGCTTTATTAATATTTAGTCATTATGAATTTTTAAATATAGAAAAAAAACCAATTGATATAATTAGTAAAACCTATGAAAATTATATGATGCGAATGTCTTCTATTCCCGATAGTGCGGCTTTAAATACTAATGGAACAGCTTCTATTATTATTGGTGGTGGTTTTATCGGGGCAGTGCTTATTTATTTACTGGCGTCTTTATTTGGTAAAACAGGAACTATAATTGTTTTAGTTGTTTTAACGATATTTGCCTTTATTTTATTTTTTGATGTCTCTTTTGCTGATATAATAAAGAAAATAACTAGTTTATTTTCTAAAAATAAGAAAGAGGAAAATAAAGATAATGTTATTATTAGTGATGGAACCAGTGTTGTACCCGTAATTAAAAATGAAGAGGAAAAAGATAATATTATTATTACGAATATTAATGATGTGAAAAATATTCCGGAAAAAGAAGAGGTAAAAATCGAAGCTCATGAGGAATTTGATGAGGGAATATATCGTTTACCTACTTTTAAAGAAATATTTGATCCTATCAAAGTTCAAAAGATAAATTCTACGGATTTTACGCGTAGTAATAAAGAAATATTAGAAAGAGTACTAGGGGATTTTGGAATCAAAGCTAATGTTGTAGAAATTCATATTGGTCCGGCTGTAACGGAATATGAATTAGTTGTTCCTAGTGGAACTAAAGTAAGTCGAATTATTAATATTAATAAAGAAATAGCTTTAGCCTTGGCGGCTAAAGATGTTATAATTCAAGCACCTATTCCTGGTAAAAGTACGATAGGTATTGAAATACCTAATCCAACTATTGCTGCTGTATCTTTAAGAGAAGTTTTAGAATCCGAAGAAAATTTAAAATCCAATGCTAAAATATGTGCGGCATTAGGTAAAGATATAATGGGTAAAGCGCGGGTTATGGATTTAACTAAAATGCCCCATTTATTAGTGGCTGGTTCGACGGGTAGTGGGAAATCAGTTTGTATAAATGGTATTATTGCTTCTATTTTAATGCGTTATAAACCTAGTGAAGTAAAATTAGTTTTAATAGATCCTAAAAAAGTTGAATTAACTAATTATAATGGAATTCCGCATTTATTATGTCCCGTTGTAAGTGATCCCAAAAAAGCTTCTTTAACTTTACAAAAAGTAGTTAAAGAAATGGATGATCGTTTTCAATTATTTTCGGATAAAGAAGTAAGAAATATTGAAGGATATAATGCTTTAATTGATAAAGAAAATAAAAGACATCCTACAGCTTTAGAACCGAAAATGCCTTATATTGTTGCTATTATCGATGAACTAGCGGATTTAATGTTAGTTGCGAGTAAAGAAGTTGAAGATTCTATTACGCGGATAACGCAATTAGCGCGGGCGGCCGGAATTCATTTAATTGTTGCAACACAAAGACCATCGACGGATGTTATTACCGGTTTAATTAAAAATAATATTCCATCGCGGATATCTTTTGCCGTTTCTAGTCAAATAGATTCCCGGACTATTCTCGATCAAGGGGGTGCCGAAAAATTATTAGGTCGTGGGGATATGTTATATTTTCCAATGGGAGAAAGTGCTCCAACGCGAATTCAAGGTTCATTTATTAATGATGAGGAAATAAAAAGATTAATTGATTTTTGTAAAAAACAAGCGACAGCTAAATACAATGAAGATTTTGTTAATGTCGATAGTAGTAGTTCTACGGGTGTTAATAATTATACTGAGGATGAAGATGATGCTTATAATGATGTCGTAGATTTTGCCATTAATACAGGTAAAATTAGTGCTTCTTTAATTCAAAGACGTTTTCGCTTTGGTTATAATCGGGCAGCACGAATGATGGATTTATTGGAAGCCCGAGGAATTGTGGGACCGCAAAATGGTTCTAAACCTCGTGAAGTATTAATAAAAAAAGAAAATAATAACGAAAATGAAAATTAAATTTGACATTAAAATAATATTATTTTAAAATATTGGTAGAATAGGAATGATAAAATGCAAGAAAGGATTAAAAAAAATATGCAAAAATTGTTTTTGAATCATAAGAACAGTATTTTAATCGCTTTAATTGTGCTTCTTTTAGCAGGCATTACTTTTTTCATTTCTTATGCTTATTATAAAGATATAAAAATAGTTAATATTGTCGAAAGTAAAGTAGGGACTATTCCAACATCTAAAGTTAGAATTTTAGTGCAAAATGCCAACTTTGCTACTTATAAAGCAGCTCTTGATATACCTGATAATAACCACGTTTTTAATGCTAAATTAAGTTATTGTATAAAGGGTAATACTTTAGAGTATAATGCTGAGGAAAAAAGTTTTCCTATTAATAGTAGTGATGTTGATGATATATGTTATGCTTATTTTAGTTATTTAGGGGATGAAGATATTATCTTAAATGTCTATACTAAAACGGAAAATAGTTATACGTTATTTGAAGGGGAAGAACTTCCAGCGGGTTATGAAATTTCCAGTTATGAATGTAGTAGTAATAATACCGAATTAACATATGAAGAAGCAACGAAAACCTTTACCATTAAAACACCGGAACGGGTTATTTGTGATGCTTATATGGATTTGAAGAGTTAAAAATGTATTGTCATAAATGTGGGAAGGCTCTACCTAATGAAGGTTTTGTCTGTAAATTTTGTGGGGCTATGATGAATGAAAACCAAATTAATGAACAAAAAAGACATTTAAGAGAACATCAAAATGACTTTAAATTAAAGACAGAAATGTATGGAATTGAAAAAATAAATTATCGAGAAGAAAAAAAAGAAGAATCTTTAAAAATTTATTTAATAATAGGGGGAATTATAATAATTTTAATTATCTTGGCTATAATACTTAATGTATTGTAGGTGATAATTTTGATATTAGTGGGTATTAAAATATTTTTCGCCCGAATAATAGATGTTTCTTTAGGTAGTATTCGTACGATTTTAATGGTTAAAGGTAAAAGTAAAAGCGCCAGTATTATTGCTTTTTTAGAAGTTTTTGTGTGGTTTTTAGTCGCTAAAGAAGCTTTAAATACACCTTATGATTCCTTGTTAATTCCCATATTTTATGCTGGAGGTTATGCTTGTGGAACTTTAATTGGGGTACATTTATCTAACCATTTTGTTAGTGAAGTAATAGGTTTACAAGTAATAACGAAAAATGATAATACGAAACTCGTAAAAAAAATAAGGGATAGTGGTTATGGTGTATCTATTGTCGCTTTAAAAAAAGCCTATGAAGGCTATAAAAAAGAAATGCTTATTATTGCTATTAATAAAAAAAGTTTAAAAAAATTAATTAAATTAATTAAAGAGTATGATTATAATGCTTTTATAATTATAAATGAAACTAAAAATGTCGAAAATGGTTTAATAAAATAGTTACACATAGAATGTCAAAAAAATATCTAATTAGGTATATTATTATTGACGAAATCAAAAAAATATTGTATTATCAAAACATAGAGGGAGTGTTGATAATGATTAATAATATAAATAAAAAAGGGTTTACATTAATTGAATTGTTGGCAGTTATCGTTGTACTTGCCATTGTAATGTTACTAGCGGTGCAAGCTGTTTTGCCCCAAATGGAAATAGCGCGGAAGAATTCTTTTGCTATTGAAGCTAATGCGGCAATTGAATCGGCTCAAAGTTATTTTGTAACTAAGGCTTTAACCGATAACTTGACAGTATCCAGCAAAAATGGTTTATGTATAACTGTTGATGAAATGTCTCCAAGTTTTTATAAAGCTGATACAACTAAATATCATGGCTATGTTAAAATAACGAAAAAAGAAAATAGTAATGATTTCTTATATCAAGTATATTTGGAAAATGGCAAATATATGGCTAATGGTTTAGGTTTAGATGCGGGAAAGACTAACCAAGTAAATATCGATGGTGATGATATCGTTGAATATGATTCTGAAAACTTTACAGGTACCCCAACTGGTTGTGTAGTCGCTAGTTCATCTGATTAGGCAAGTTAAATAACTTGTCTTTTATTTTTCGCCTTCTTCAAGCATAGTGGTAATAAAGATACCATAACCACTAATAGGATTATCGACAATAACGTGGGTTACAGCCCCAATTATTTTATTATTTTGAATGATAGGAGAACCACTCATTCCTTGGACAATTCCGCCCGTTTTATTAATTAAATTAGCATCATCTAATTGAAAGGTTATATTTTTAATATTTGCACTTTCATTAATGGCAGTTATATCAATACTAAATTCTTCAATAGTCTCATTTTCTAAAACTGTATAAATTGATGCTTTACCTAATTTAACTTCTTTAGCTTGAGCTACTTCCATTAAAGGTTTATCTTTAAAGGTAGCATTAAAGTTACCATATATACCATATTTCGTATTTTTAATTATATTACCATAAATAGTATTGTAATAAAACTTAGCATTTTTACTACCGGCAATTCCATTAGAACTTTTATCAATACTAGTTATGGCATTTCGAAAAATATTACCGCTTTTTATTTCGACAATGTTACTAGTATTATTTTCAATTATTTCGTGACCTAAAGCCCCAAATATTTTACTTTCTGGATCAATATAGGTTAAAGTACCAATACCCGTTATATTATCTTTAACATATAGACCAGTTTTATATATACCATTATCTAACACTAAAGGTAAAGTAGTGGTTTTTTCTTTATTATTACGTCTAAAAGTTATTTTTACTTCTTTATTGGCCACATTTTTTTCAATAACGTTAGTTAATTCTTTAATGGTATTAATTTCTTCATCATTTACTTTAATAATGTAGTCTCCAGCTTTTAAAGATGGATTACCTTTATTATATTTACCATCAATATCATAAAAACCAATTATCATAATACCCTTAGTATTAACCATAATACCTAAAGTATCACCTCCAGGTATTATTTTATTTGAATAAGCTAGGCAATTAATAGGTAATAATATTGTTAATAAAAAAACGATAAATTTTTTCACTTTTCTCACCCTTAATAGAATACCCTTATTAATAAAAACTACAATTACAATATCTGGTAGTTGGTAATAATTACCAAAAGAAAAAAGGTAATGAACCTTTTATTTTTAAATTTTATAATACATTTGATTTTTACTAGTGGGTTTATCGGGAATAGTAAGAGCTACTAATCCTTCATTTATCGCGGGATCTAAATAAGTTTTTCTTAAAGTTTCTTTAGACTTAATTTTTAATTTATTCATAATATCATTTGCTGTCATTGGAATATTATATTCCATTACTTGTAATAATTTATTAATATTCATTGCTTTTTCAGTAATAGGCATATTTGTAACTTTAAGAGCATCAGTTAAAACGTCATCAATCATTTTTAACATAAATTCAATAAAAATTGTCGAATTTCCATTTTTATTACAATCATCAATTGCTTTGTAATATCCGGCTTGATATTTCTTTATTTCGCTTTCTATAGGTAAATATTCAAATATTTTATGCCAATTATAAAGAATAATATTTTGCCATAATCGAGCGGTCCTTCCATTTCCGTCTTGAAAAGGGTGAATAAAAACAAATTCGTAATGAAAAACCGATGATAATATTAAAGGATGAATATCATTTTTTCTTTTTTTCATCCAATCAAAGAGTTGATTCATTAATGTATCTACTTGTTCTGGCGGTGGACACATATGAATACAGTTGCCTAATTCATCAAATACACCTTCATTACCATTTCTAAATTCTCCCGGTTTATCAACAATTAGATATGTCATAGTTTTATGTATTTTTTTCAAGTCTTTAATAGAATATGGATTCATATCATTTAACATTTCATAAGCTTTATAGGCATTTTTAACTTCTTGAATTTCTTTTTGGGGACCAATAACTTTCTTTCCAGAAATTAAATCCTTAACTTGATTAATTGATAGAGAATTTGCTTCAATTGCTAGTGAGGAATGAATTGAGCAAATTCTATTATTTTTCCTCAATATCGACATTTTATTAAAGTTAGCATAATTATCTAATTTTCCTATTTTTTCCATAATGCTAGAAATATAATCAACCATCTTATTTGTAATTATAAACGGCGGGATATAATTATTCATTTGACCTCATCTCAAATTCTTATATATCTATTATACTATTATTTGCATTTTTATTCAATAGATCTTGCTTAATTCTTGCTTAATTCTTACTTAAGCAATTTAAAAAAGCTACTAAATGGTAGCTTCTAATTTTTCTTCTTTTCTAATTGGTAAGTACTTGAGCCAAATCCTAAGATAAAGGTAAATATTAGATTTAAGAATAATAAACCTAAAGTATAACCAAATCCGTGACCAAATGCTTTCGAAAGAGCATAATTTTGATATATAACAATGATTACTGTTAATGCTAATGAAACATAGACAATCGTAGCATTAGGTAATGAACTCATAACAGATACAACAATGGCAATCCAAAATAAAGAAGGAACTCCCGCGATTTTATAATATAGGTAACTATTATAAATAGGTATTAAAGATTTCCATCCAGCAACGCCAGCTTTTGCAAATAATTTCCACCAAGCAATAACGCGTAAAATAAAAATGAAAACAGTTATAAAAGCTAAAGCATAAGTTTTGACGAAAGTAATCATCGAATCAGACATTAAATCTTACATATTTTATCCCCTTTCACTTCTTAAAATAATCATAAATAAAAATTTATTATTATGTCAAATTTAAATATTTAAATTATTGTTTGTAAAATAATTGTCAAATTTTCTATTTTTAAAAACCAACGCTTGATATATATATGGTTGCAACCCATAAACACTAATTTTAAAAATTTGTAAAAATAAATTTTACAAAATTTAACAATAAGATTTTTGAATTTTTAAAAATTTTAAATTTATTAACATTAAAAATGACAAAACAGAGTTTGTTTTGCCATTTATGGATTGTTTATTTTTATATTTTGCTATTCTTTTTATGTTTATTGCTAGTAGAGAACTAGAAAATGTCATATTAAGATAAGGCAGTCCTTTACTTCCTCTATTATCTACGTTATATGTTCTTCTTAATACCGATGGAATTCCTTCTATTCCTGCTCGGACATTACTTATTTTTTTATATTCCTCTGTATTTCTTTTGGCCATCAATTTGGCTCTTTCTATTTGAT
>CANPXQ010000022.1 GCA_947586295.1 uncultured Bacilli bacterium | reverse complement strand
ATCAATATTTTCAAGATCGCGGATATGTATATTTTCATGCTCCTTTAATTACTGCCAGTGATTGTGAAGGGGCTGGTGAAATGTTTCAAGTAACAACTTTGCCAATCAATAAAATTGTGGGAGAAGCCGACTATAGTAAAGACTTTTTTGGCAAGATGACTAATTTAACGGTAAGCGGTCAATTAGAAGCCGAAACTTTCGCTATGGCGTATAAAAAAACATACACTTTTGGCCCAACATTTCGTGCTGAAAACTCTAATACAAAAACTCACGCCTCTGAATTTTGGATGATTGAACCCGAAATTGCTTTTTGTGATTTGGAACAAGATATGGATATTATGGAAGATATGTTAAAATATGTTGTAAAATATGTTTTAGATAATTGTCCCAAAGAAATGACTTTATTTGATAATTTTGTCGAAAAAGGTTTAATTGAAAAATTAACAAAATTAATTAATAGTCAGTTTGTGCGTATTGATCACGAAGAAGTAATAAAAATATTAAAAGAAGCTCCTGTTAAATGGGAATTTTCTCCAGAATATGGACAAGATATTGCTAAAGAACACGAAAAATATATTACAGAATATTTTAATGGCCCAGTCTTTATTAAAAATTGGCCTAAAGATATTAAAGCTTTCTATATGAAACAAAATGCCGATGGCAAAACCGTAGCAGCAGTCGATTTAGAAGTTCCAGGCGCAGGAGAATTAATGGGTGGTAGTCAAAGAGAAGAAGATTATGCAAAATTACTTAAGAGAATGCAAGAACTTAATATGGAAACTTCTTCTTTAGATTGGTATTTAAACTTAAGAAAATTTGGTGGTTGTGTTCATTCAGGTTTTGGAATGGGCTTCGAAAGATTAATTATTTATCTTACTGGTGTAGATAATATAAGAGATGTTATCCCTTATCCAAGAACTCCTGGCAACTGTGAATATTAATTTTTAGATAAAACTATAAAGAAGGGTGAACGATGAGTAAATTTACAAAAGAAATGGTCGATAGTTACGCCAAAAAATTGTTAATTGGTCTAACAAGTGAAGAAAATAAAATGGTTTTAGAAGAAATGGAAATTATCGAAGATACGATGAATAAAATCGCCAATTTTAAAGATATTGAAAAAGTTGAACCAATGACGCATTGCTTAGATGATTTTAAAGTTTTACTTCGTGATGATGTCGTCGAAGAATCTAGTGATATAACGGATATATTACAAAACTGTGATAATTATGAAGATCGCGAAATAGTTGTACCAAAGGTGGTGGATACTAATGACGTATATGAATAAAACATTAAAAGAAATACATACAGCTTTAAAAAATGGAGAAGTAAGTAGTAAAGATTTAATAACGGAAGCGTTAACTAAATCAAAAGAAGTTCAAAAAAAATGTAATGCTTTTGTAACTATTTTAGATGAAGTAGAAGATTGTGATGTAACGGATAACTTATTATCAGGAATTCCTTATGGAGCCAAAGATAATTATTCGACCAAAGGTATTTTATCAACTGGTTCTAGTAATACATTAAAAGATTATGTTCCTTTTTTTGATGCCACTGTTATTGCTAAACTAAAAAAAGCGGGAGCTGTAATGGTTAATAAAACGGCTTTAGATGAATTTGGAATGGGGGGAACAGGAACAAGTGCTCATACCGGAATTATTCGTAATCCTTGGGATATTACGCGAATGTGTGCCGGTTCTTCGGCTGGTTCGGCCGCTGCTGTTAGTAGTGGCGTATATCCTTATGCCCTTGGTAGTGATACAGGCGATTCTATTCGTAAACCGGCCGCTTATTGTGGCATAGTTGGGTATAAACCAAGTTATGGAATGGTTTCACGATATGGACTTTTTCCCTATGCTTCTAGTTTAGACCACTGTGGTGTCTTATCTCGATGTGTAGAAGATGCGGCCATAGTTATCGATAATATTAAAGGAAAAGATCCATTTGATATGACTAGTTGGGATTCTCAAAATATTCATTTAGAAGAATCTTTAAATGGTCAAGTAAAGGGAAAAAAATTATGCTATATAAAGGAAATTTGTGATATTAATAATTATCCTGAGGCCACTGATGAATTAAAAGAACATCTTGAAAACTTTCAAAAAACTTTAAATATTTGTCGAAGTTTGGGAATGATTGTAGAAGAAGTAAGTATAGATAAAGATCTCTTACAAGCTGAACCGGCAGTATATATAGTGTTATCTTATGCTGAGGCTACCAGCAATTTATCGAATTTAACCGGAATTATTTTTGGTCCTCGCGGGGAAGGAAAAAACTTTGAGGAAATGGTAATGGATCACCGAACTAAAGGATTTTCCCCACTTATTAAACGTCGATTTGTCATAGGCTCTTATGTTTTGCAAAAAGAAAATCAAGAAAAATATTTTAAAAATGCCCAAAGAGTTCGGCGTCTTTTAGTCGATGCTTGGAAAAACTTATTTAAAACATATGATGGTGTAATAATGCCAGTGGGTAGTGGCCCTGCTAAACACTTAGATGGGGCTAAGGATCTTTTAACTAAAGACACAGAAGTTTTAGAAGAACATCTTCAAATCGCTAATTTTGGCGGATTTCCTTCTATAACAATTCCTAATGGTTTTATAAATAATTTACCTGTGGGCATAAATATTACGGGTAACTGTTATGATGATGCTAATGTTTTAAATATTGCTTATGCTCTGGAAAGCAAAATGAATTACAAAAATATGATTGCAGGTGATGTAAGATGAGTAAATATAAAGCAGTTATCGGCATTGAAATGCATTGTGAATTAAAAAGTAACTCTAAAGTATTTTCTGCCGCTCGTAATGAATTTTGTGAACTACCTAATAGCAATGTGGCTCCTTTAGATATGGCATTTCCAGGAACTTTACCAAGGCTTAATTTAAAAAGTGTTCACGATGCTTTAAAAATGGCTTTAGTTTTAAATTGTAAAATCCCTAATTATATGTATTTTGATCGAAAAAATTATTATTATCCGGACTTACCAAAAGGTTACCAAATAACTCAAAATACCGAACCGGTTGGGATTAATGGGTCTATTCAAATTCCTTATCAAAATAAAACCAAAACAGTTTATATCCACGATATTCATTTAGAAGAAGATAGTGCTAGTTTAGAACATTATTTTGATGCGACATTAATAGATTATAATCGCTCAGGAGTACCTTTATTAGAATTAGTTACTGAACCTTGTTTTAATTCTGCTGATGAAGTTTTAGCTTTTCTAGAATATATTAAAACAGTATATCAATATTGTGATATTTCCGAAGCGGATTTAAAAAAAGGCCAAATTCGTTGTGATGTAAATGTTTCCATTATGGATAATGAGGCGACAAAACTCGGAACGAAAGTGGAAATTAAAAACGTTAATGGATTTGGAAATATAGTTGAAGCCATTAACTATGAAATTAAAAGACAAAGTGAATTAAAAGACGCTTCTCGTTACGATGAAGTATTACAAGAAACACGAAGATTTGATGAAGATACTGGACTTACTTTAAGAATGCGTAGTAAAGTAGATGCGATTGATTATAAATACTTTGTCGAACCAAATATTCCTAAAT
The DNA here is from genome assembly GCA_947586295.1 of uncultured Bacilli bacterium. Taxonomy (GTDB): domain Bacteria; phylum Bacillota_I; class Bacilli_A; order RF39; family UBA660; genus Onthocola_B. The sequence goes on along the minus strand of CANPXQ010000022.1, from coordinate 7,201 downwards.
ATCAAATAACCGATGAATATTTAGAAAAAATAAAAGCCGAAATACCGGAATTACCTCTGGCAAGAAGAAAAAAATATATCGATATTTATCATTTAAATGAAACTGATACAACAATTTTAATAAAAGATAAAGATATATCTAATTATTTTGAAGAATGTTTAAAATTAAATATTGATGCTAAAACAGCTGCTAATTGGATTATTTCATCCATAATGGGTTATTTAAATAAAACCGATCAAAATATTAAGGATATATATTTAACTCCTCAAAGATTAAAAGATTTATTAAGTTATATTATCGCTAAAACGATATCTAGTAAACAAGCTAAAGAAATATTTATAAAAGTATTAGAAGAGAAAAAAGAAGTAAAAGAATTTATTAATACTGAAAATTGTCAAAATTCAAATAAAGATGAATTAGAGACAATAATTAATAATATTTTAGAAAATAATCCTAAACAAATAGAAGATTATCATAATGGTAAAACTAATTTATTTGACTATTTTGTTGGTCAAGTAATGAAAGAAACTAAAGGAAAAGCTAATCCTTTATTAACTAAAGAAATATTAAAGGCTAAATTAAATTGAAGAAACGATAGATAATTTATCGTTTCTTCTTTAATAAAGAATAAAATTATGCTATACTTAATGTAAGATAGGAAGGGTTATGATGAAAGAGTTTAAAAAGGCAAGGATAAGAATAATATTAATATTGTCTTTGATGATATTTTTATTAACTTATTGCTTTATGATGTATACAGGTTTAGGTACAAAAGAAAAAAATAATAGTATTGAAATAATGGGAAATGATAATTTAGTAAGCCAAAGATTAGCGGAAATAATTCCCTTTAATAAAGTATTGGAAAAGCCATTAAAAACAGCATATCAAGGGAAAAAAGTTACAGCCGAAAATATTGATAATAAAATCTTTTTAATGAAAGCTTATCAAAATACAGATACTAAAACTCAAAAGAATTTTAATAAAGTTTTAGAAAGATTATATGGTAATAATTTATTTATTGTATATGAAGATTTTAATGTAAATGAAAATATTACTTGTCATTATGAAAGTAATTTAATGAATTATACTTGTATTAATACTCCTAATAACAGTATAGTTTATGATGCTATTCGTAATACTATTAAATTAAATATTAAAGATGATGATTATACTTTAGAAGAAGAAATTATTTTTTATAGTAAAGAACTAGTAGGAGTAGATACTATCTATAAAATATATAAAGATGGTAATTTTAATGAAGAAATAACAAGCTTTACGGATAAAGAAGTAAATAAAGAAATAGATATTTATTTAACGGAAAATTATGCAAAATATAGTCAAAAATATATTAGTAATTTTAGATATAATAATAATACTTATCGCTGGTTAAATACTAATTTAAAGGAAAATTGAGGTGGAATATGTTTGGCAAAATAGTATATATTAATGATTCTGTAGCACATATTGCAAATGCTGGAGGAAGTACTTCTAGTAATGATTTAATGAATATGCATATTATTTTTGAAGATAATAATCAACGGATCCTAGGGGAAATTACCGAAATAAATAGTGATGTAATAAAGGTTCGGTTTTTAGGAGAATACTTACAAGATCGCTATGTAAATGGGGTTTTAAGAAAACCATTATTAACTTCTAAAATTAGAATAATAAATAGGGAAGAGTTATTAGCTTTAATCGGAACATATAGTGATAAAACTTTTATTTTAGGTGAAAGTGCTATATATAAAGGTTTTAAGATATGTCCTAACGTCAATGATTTATTCTCCAACCATTTAGCTATTTTCGGAAACTCAGGTTCTGGTAAAAGCTGTGGCGTTGCTCGAATAGTTCAAAATATTTTTTCCAACCAATATGCCGTTCAATTTAATGCTAATTTATTTATTTTTGATGCTTATGGCGAATATAAAAATGCTTTTGGAAAACTTAATGCTATTAATCCTAATTACAATTATAAATTTATTACGACTAATCCGGTAGATAGTACGGATGTCTTATTAAAAATACCTGTAAACTTACTTACCTTAGATGATATTGCGTTACTTTTACAAGCTAATAATCACTCCCAATTACCAATATTAGAACATACTATTAAATTAGCGAAAATATTTTCCATAAATTCTTTAGAAACGGAAAAATATAAAAATCACGTTATTGCAAAGGCTTTACTTGCCGTATTATTTAGTAGTGAAACTATTTCCAACAAAAAAAATGAAATATTTACAATCTTAGAAGTTTGTAATACCAAGGAATTCAATTTTGATTCAACTATTCAAGGGTTAGGTTATACAAGAAGCTTAAGTGAATGTTTTGAAATAGATTCTAATGGTAGTTTTGGAGAATCAGTTCTAATTACAGATTATATCTTAAAACATATCGATGACGATATTGAAAATATGGAAGCACCAACAGATGCTAGTTATGATCTTCACGATTTAGCCCAAGCCTTAGAATTTACACTTATATCTCAAGGTTTCCAACATAATTCAAGTATGCATGATGATGCGGTAATTTTAAAGGTAAGATTAAATTCTATTATTAATAGTAAATTAAATCAATTTTTTACTGATGAAACTATATCCGTAAAAGATTATATTAATTCCTTAGTTAATTATAATGGAAAAAAAGCCCAAATTATAAACATAAATATGGAAGATGTCGATGATGTCTACGCTAAAGTTATTGTAAAAATATTTTCCCGTATGATTTTTGAATTTGCTAAATCTTGTGAAAAAAGAGCTTCGATTCCTTTTCATTTATTCTTAGAAGAAGCCCATAGATATATCCAAAAAGATAATGATACCTTCTTAATAGGTTATAATATATTTGATCGTATTGCCAAAGAAGGAAGAAAATATGGTGTAATTCTTGATATAATTAGTCAAAGACCGGTAGAAATATCGGATACTGTTATTGCTCAATGTAATAATTTCTTAATATTTAAAATGACTCACCCTTTGGATATTAAGTATATTGAAGAAATGTTACCAAATATATCGGCCGATATCCTAGATAAACAAAAAGTTTTACAACCAGGAAATTGTGTTTGCTTTGGGGGAGCTTTTAAAATACCAATGATAGTTAAATTAGAGCTACCTAACCCTTTACCATATAGTTCAAACTGTGATGTATCTAATTGTTGGAAAATGGCTGAAAGTCCTAATATTGCGCCAAAAACAATTAATGCTATTCCTAATGGAAGCAATTTTGCAGTCTAAAATTTGCATTTTTAATTAATTTATGCTACAATAGTAAACATCCTGTGAAAAGAAAGGGTGTAAATTAATTATTTATGAAAGAATATGTCCTGAGTAACAAAAAAGGGTTACTCTTAGTATTAATAGCAGTACTAATAATGGGAGTTATAGAATTTCAAAATAGAAAATATAATAATCTTATAAACGAAAGATTAAATAATCAAGTAATTGAAAGCAGTAAAATGCATCTTATAAATGAAACAAATATTAAAAATGAATTTTTTAAAGAAAATGCTTTAAAAATATCTTTTTATGCCAAAACATTTCAAATTGATGAAGATAAATTAGTAGCTATCCTAAACGAAGATTTTAATAATATCGATTATGAGAATATTGATAAATATCTTATAAATACGTTATTAAATTTTGAAAAAACTCATAAATCTTTATTTAAAAATACGATTATAAGTTCCAATCCTAGTAAGGAATATATGTTATCTTTAATTAAATATTTTACTAGTATATATAATAATGTTGATTTTACAACAGCAGCAGCAATTGCGCATATTGAATCTGGATATAGATCAAGCTATATGATTCAAAATAATAATATATTTGGCGGATTATCCGGGGGAAAACTGATAAAATACAAGACAATTGAATATGGTATTTTAAAATATATAATATTATTAAGTGAAAAATACTATGGAAAAGGATTAACAACCATAAGTGAAATTGGTCGAGTATATAATCCTATAATCGCTGAAAATGGGGGAAAGATAGCTAATCCTAATTGGGTAAAAAATGTCACGAATGTAATGGCTAAATATGAGAATTTAATTATAAACAATGAAGTTAAAGATATATTATCGTAAAATATTTGACAAATCATATTGTTTAATAATAATTCTTTTGCTATAATGATAATATCTGAAGGATAAGTTTTATTAGTATAAAACCGACTAAGATAAAATAAGGGAATCAAAATGAATTATGGTGTAGAAAGCTTTCCCATTAAGTGAGAAAGAATCCTAAAATAATTCAGGTGATTTACCACCTGCAGAGAGCGGGTTTTTATCGATAAAAGCTTACCTTCGGATTTTTTATTTGCGCATTTCTTGAGCTATTTTATTTAAATTTTCTTCGACTTTATTATTTTTCATATGATAATAAACTCGATTTTTTATATTTTCGGGTAAATAATCTTGTTTGACATAATCGTGAGGATAATTGTGAGGATATAAATAATCTTTACTAGTTGTTTTAATATGATTAGGAACGTTCCCCGTATTTCCTTTATGAATATCATTTAAGGCTTCATCAATTGCCATTATGGCACTATTACTTTTAGGAGATAAAGCCATTTCAATAACAATTGCACTTAAAGGAATACGAGCTTCGGGTAAACCGACTAAATTAGCAGCTTCTATTGCCGCCATTAAACGAGGACCTAAGCCAGGATTAGCTAAACCAATATCTTCGTAGACAATAACACTTAAGCGGCGAAAAATACTATCTAAATCTCCGGCTTCAATTAATCGAGCTAAATAATGAATAGAGGCATTAACATCACTACCTCTAATAGATTTTTGAAAAGCACTTAAGACATCATAATGACCATCTTCATTAGCATCGTGAAAAAAAGCGGGTTTATTATTAATTTCCTTGACAATATCTAAAGTAATATTTTTATTAGTAGTAGAGTAGTAGGCAACTTCTAAAAGATTAATCGCAAATCTTAAATCACCACTCGCTAGAAAGCTTATATATGTTAAAGCATCTTTAGATATTTTAATATCTTTTAATTGTTTACACGCTAGTTTAAGCCCTTGCATAATATCAGCAGTAGTTAATTCTTTTAATTCAAATATTTGACACCGACTACGAATTGCAGGATTAATTTTATGATAGGGATTACTCGTAGTTAGTCCTATTAATATAATTGTTCCATTTTCAATATAGGGAAGTAAAATATCTTGTTTATCTTTATTCATTCTATGTATTTCATCAATAACTAAAACAAGACCATTAGCCATTTTCGCTTCCATTATGGCATTATCAAAATCACTTTTATTATTAACAGTCGCATTCATAAATATGGCTTTTAATTTTAACTCATTTATTAAAGCTTGCGCAATACAAGTTTTTCCAATACCTGGCTTACCATATAAAATCATCGAAAATAATTTTTGGTTTTTAACTAAATTATATAGTATTTTTCCTTTACCAACTAAATGTTGTTGTCCAATAACTTCATTTAGTGTTTTAGGACGTAGTTTATCTGCTAAAATTTCCATATTTACCTCTAGAAAAATTATAACACTTTTTTTCTTAAAAAAATAGCGCTATAATATATAAAGAGGCTAGTATGAATGACGATATAATAAAAGATTATTTAGATTATTTAAAATATGAGATAAAAGCAACTTCCAATACTTATAAATCATATAAAGATAATTTAAAACAATTTAATATATACTTTTCTAATAAAAATTTACTTAATTTAACTAAAGACGATATACGAACATATCTATATGAAAATACTAAAAGTTCAAAAACTAAAGCACATTATTTAACAGTAATTAATTCTTTTTATAATTATCTTATATTAATCGATAAAATAAAAATAAATCCGGCTATAAATATCAAAATGCCCAAAATAGAAAAAAAATTACCTAATTATTTAACTATAGAAGAGGTTAATAAATTATTAGATATTAATTGTCGAACTCCTAATGATTATCGCAATAAAGCGATGTTAGAAGTTTTATATGCTACAGGTTGCCGCATCAGTGAATTAATTAATTTAACTCTTAGTCAAATAGATTATGATGAATGTGTAATTAGAATAATGGGGAAGGGGAAGAAAGAAAGAATGATTCCCATTAATGATATTGCTCTTGAGTGTTTAGATAATTATATTAAAAATTATCGGCCCAGCTTATTAAAAAAACCCAATAATTATGTATTTTTAAATAAATTTGGGGAAGCAATAAGTAGAGTAGGTTTTTTTAAAATATTAAAAGAGATATGTTTAAAAGCGGGCATAAAAAAAGATGTCTCTCCCCATACACTAAGACATTCTTTTGCTACCCATTTACTTAATAATGGGGCTGATTTACGAATTATTCAAGAACTTCTGGGCCATGAAAATTTAAGTACTACCGAAATATACTCCCATATCAGCAATAAAAAACTCAAGGAAGATTATCAAAATCATCCTCGAGCCAAAATAGAAAAAGGAATAAAATAAAATCTTTATTATTTAACTATTTTGTTTCAGAGTTGCGAGCATTATTTCGAGCATTATTTTGACTTCTGTTATTACGTGCAGAATTATTTGCTTTGTTATTATTTCTTGCATTTCTAGCGCTATTATTATTTCTTGCGTTACTCATAATCTTACCTCCCATTTTTATTATGGTCAATAATAGTATTTTTAAACTTATATTTTCTTGGTAAAATATAGTAATTATATTTTAAAATAATTATTCATATTATTTTAATGGTGAAGATTATGCAATTTATTAATGCCATTCTTCTTTCTAGTTTTGCCGGATTATCCACAGTAATAGGGGGATTAGTTATTTTATTTAAATTTAAAGAGAAAAATATCAATAAATTTATTACTGCATCCTTAGCTTTTTCTCTAACAATAATGATTGGTATTAGTATAACCGATTTAATTCCCGAATCAACTTATATATTACTAAGTAATTATGGCATAACTAAGGGAGTATTACTATGTTTAATATTATTTATTTTAGGTATTATTTTAATCAAATATTTAAATAAATTAATTAAAAGATGTGAAACTAGTAAATCTGATCTATATAAATTAGGTATCTTAAATATGCTAGCTTTAATCTTACATAATTTTCCCGAAGGAATTGCTACATTTATGAGTAGCTATAAAGATATTAATTTAGGATTAAAACTATCTTTAGCAATAGCCTTTCATAATATACCGGAAGGAATTAGCATTG
>CANPXQ010000021.1 GCA_947586295.1 uncultured Bacilli bacterium | reverse complement strand
TACCGATATAGCTACTAATTCGGCTAATATCATTATAACGAACGATAATTTAAATAATATATTAAAATTTTTAATGATAGGAAAAAGAACATTAAAAAATATAAAACAAAATTTATTTTGGGCATTTTTTTACAATATTTTAATGATTCCTATGGCTATGGGTTTATTTAAGAATATTGGTTTAACAATTAATCCTATGATAGCTAGTGGGGCTATGATGATTTCCAGTATAACTGTTGTTTTAAATGCACTAAGATTAAAAAAGGATTAATAATTAATTGCCTGTTAAAGAAAAAAATGCTATTATCTAAAATAGAGGAGTCATAATGGAAGATATAGAATATTTAGATTGTGAACCATTTCAAAAAATAGAAATAGCTTCAATAGAAGATATTCTTTCCTATGACTATAAATATTTTTTAGAAACTTTAAAATATATGGCTAAAGAAGAAAGACTGAAATTATTGAAAAATCCTCAAATAATAGATAAATTATTTTTATTAGATTCTTTTGAAAATATATGGGAATTTGAAAAAGTAAGTAATGTTTATTCTTTTAAAGATTTATTACCTATTATGCAACCCGAATTTTTAAGTAAAATGCAACAACGATCTGATCATAAAAGTTATGTCTATGTATTAGCGTTTATTCGTTCAAATAAAGAAGAATTTATGGCCAATATTTTTACAAATGTTAATTTTGTAAAATTCTTTATGAAAAATGCCGAGGCCATATATAGTGAATTATTATTTAATTATGATTTTATTTTAAAATTATTTAATTATTGTTTTGATAATAATATTTTAATCGGTGAAGCATTTATAAGTGTCTTACCATATAGTATAAAAACTAAAGAAGAACAAAAAATGTTTTTAAAGGAAATAAAAAATAAATCGTTAATTTATGATTTATTAAGGGTATTTGATAAAGATGTAAGTGAAGATTATATAAAAAATAATATTATAGGCTTATCCACTAAACAAATATTTTCTTTGATGCATAGATTAAATATACCGGAGGCTTTATTCCAAAATAAAGAGTTTTTTAATCGGCAAATATTAAATTTATCTTTATTAGCAATGGATAATATTATCGAAAATTTAGGAAAAAATAACAATGTTATTTATTTAAAACAAATAAAAGAGCAAATGCTTTTAAAAATATTAACGCTTTATGATAAAACAAATAAAGTATTTAATTATACTCCTGTAGAAGTGTTAGTAGAAGAAATAGATGCTTACGAAGCGTTTTTAAATCGTTATTACTATCTAAATCAAAAGATGGATGATTTAGAAAAAACCCATTATTTATTGGAAAATATTGTTATTAATCTCTTATTTGGGGATTCGCTTAAAAATATATGTTTAAATATTAAAGAAATGTTAGCGTTTAATAGTACATTAAAAAGTTCTTTTCTATCGAAAGAAAAGATAATGTTTTATGAAAATTTAATTAAAATAGATGAATGGGATAATAACGAAATATATGATTTTTTTAGTTTATACCATAATCGTTTTTTACAAAATGATTTATATGATGATATAAGACAGGTAAAGGATATAGCTTATCAAATGATGAAAGACAAATGTCTTAATGTAAATAATATTCCTAAATTAAAAAATGCCGAAAAGTCTTTAGAATATGGAGTTCCTATTTATGAGCTTAAAGGGGAAGATTTTAATGCTTTGGTATCGTGTCAAATGCCTCCTAAGGGCGAATATGCGCATCGTATTCGTCGATGTTATAGTTTGATTAGTCAAAATAATTTAGATGTTTATAAAGATAATGTTATAATATATGGATTTACTAATTTTCCTACTGAAAACATTATTCACGTATTAGAAAGGGATGCTTTAAGTGTTGATTCTTTAAATAACGAATATGATGAATATGTAAATCGGATTCGAACTAATGAAGAAATATTAGGAACAAAGATAATGAATGAAATTCAAATAGCAAATATATATGATCCGGAAATTCAAAAATATCGCCGAATTGAACCTGATTATATAGTTTGTTTTGATGAAGTAAATAGTTTATCATTAAGTGAAGCTCAAAAAAAGCAATTGCCGATTGTTATTATAGATCGAAAACTTTATCAAGAATTAGATAAAACTGTTTATAAAAATATTGATAATTTTGGAATTTATAGTTTTGATTCATTAAGCGATTACTATCCTAAAAAAATGCCATTAAAATAAGTGAAGTAACTAGCGTTTAGAAGGAATAAATAAGCCTTTTATTTTACTTATTTGTAAATAAATAGTAAAATAAATAAAAAAAGCTAAAAATTTAACTGTAAATTTGGCAAAATTAATTGTTTTTTTAACGATTTTATAATAAAATAACAATAAAAATTTTTATGTAATGGGGAGAGGTTGGTTATTATGTTTAAAAGGATGAAATATAAAATAAGTTTAGTTATATTATTGCTACTATTTTTACCTTTAAATGTTATGGCTAAAGAAAATATAAAATTAAGTGTTGATAAAACAGATTTAACAGTTGGGGATGAAATAGTTGTAAGCGCAAGCGTACCTGAAGGATTAGATTCGTATGCTTTAATAGCTACTTTAAAGTATGATAATAATGTATTTCAAAAAATTGGTGAGTCTGATTTTTTGGCTAGTGAAAGTGAGACTATTACTTATAATGCCTTAAATAGTAAATTTGGAATAATTAATAAAACGGGAAAAATTGCTGAGGAAGGTGTTCTTTTTAGTGTTCGTTTAAAAGTTAAAGAAGATGCTAATGTAGGTAATACTAATATTGCCTTGACAAATATTTCATCATCTGATGGTAGTAATACTGAAAGTTTTGAAAAAGCAACTGTAAAAGTATTTGTTTCTCGTGATGCTAAAGATGGAGAAGCAATACCAACAAATAAAGAAAATATAATTGAAGAAGATGAGGCGTTACTTATAAAAACATTTAGTAATATACCTTTAATTGGAACTTTTGCTATTATAGCTTTGGTTATTTTTGGTGTATTAATTTATATGTATGTTTTAAAAAGAAATAAGGTAGAAAGTAAGAAACCTTTATATTGTTTATTAGTTATTGAAGGATTATTACTGGTCGTGATTGGAGCTTTTTTAATTACTAATTGTAGTAAAAAAGATGTTAATGATGATGGTGTTAAAGATTATAATGATGCAGAAGAAATTATTAAATATTTAATTGATATTGAAGGATCAAATGACAATATAACAGAAGAAAGTAATAAAGATAATCAAGTTAATTCTAATAGTTCTTCTAATAAAAAACCATCTAGCAGTAATAATAATAACAAAAAACCGGAAACAAAACCTGATAGTGATTATGATACCAACAATGATGGTAAAGTTGATGTTGAAGATGTGGGTCATATAACCGAAGATGTGACGGAAAACACCAAAGTAATATTAACTATTGATGATGAAGCCGAAAATTATTATGTTAATAAGGGAGAGATAACTCTTCAATTTAAAGCGACAATAACGCCAAGTTCAGTTAAGATTGTTAAAGTTAAAATTGATGATTCATATTATGATGTTATTTATAATGATGGCCTATATTCAGTAAAGTTACAAACTCCTAAGCAAGCGGGAAAATATGAATTTAAAATTACGGAAGTAGAATTAGATAATGGTAAAAAGGTAAAAACTTCTTTAAAAATAGAAAAAGAAATTTTAAAGGATGTTCCTTATGTTAATGAATTTAATTTAAATGATGAAGAAAAAGAGTTAAGTTTTACCTTAGTAGATAATGATTCCGCTTTTATAGATGGTACGGCATCAATTTATGAAGGAGCTACATTAATCGCTGAGGCTAAAGTTGAAAAAAATAAAACGACAATTAAATTTGATGGTAGTTTAGATAAAGAATATATTGTTGAAATTATTGGTAGTTATGATTTGGATAGTGAAACTTTTGATAATAAAAATAATTATGACGATATAGTTATGTTTAATGAAAGTTTTTCTTTAGGTGGAGATTATAATTTTACTTTAACTGATATATCTATTACGGATGCGTTACAACCAGGAGAAGTACCAGTAATATCCTTTACTAGTACAAATAATCGAAATGCTATTATAGCTAATGCTAATTTAACGATTATAGGAGAAGAAGCTAAAAATTATAATATTACTAAACGAGATGGTAATAATTATGAAGTAAGATTAGATGAAGCCGATATATCTATTGGAAAGCATAAAGTTAGTTTAAATAATGTTGGTTTAAGTAGTTTAAAGACATTTTATAATACAGAAGATTATAATGCTAATGAATTAACTTATACTGTTTTAAAAGCGGCTCCAACAGTTGACAATATAACGAGTGAATGCGATAAAGAAACTAAAAACATTAAAGTAAAATTTAAATTAAAAGATGAAAATTTAGCTACCGAAAAATTAACGGTTGTTTTAGTTGATTCTGAAAGAAAAATGGTAGCTAAAAAAGAAATTAAGCGTGAAGAATTAGATAGTAATATCGATTTAAGTGTTGATTTATCTTATGCTAATAGTTTTGATGGTTATTATACGATTTATGTTTTAGCGGATTATCAACTATCAGATAAATATACATACAATAACAAAAAATTAGGAGAAACCAGTATTTTAACTCACGATACTGACATTTATATTCAAAAAATATATGTTACTAATAATAGTAATGCCGATATTAATAATTTATACCCCGTAAAAAATCAAAAAGATTATCAATTAATATTTGAAGTTTATGTTGATGATAGTACTTTAGATGCAATAAAAGCGAAATATGGTACTTTTTATTCCCAAGTATCAAGTGTTACCATCAATGGGCTTAACTATCCAGCTTCAAAGACGCAAAATTATACAGGTGGCAATGTTTATAAATCAAAATTATTTTTAATTGTTCCGAGTGAAGCTGGTATACTTGATATAAAAGCTAATCGTGTTCAATTTGCTATAGATGGTTATAGTAATATGTATAAAACCGAAATATATTCTGTAAAAGAAGAAAAAATTACGGTTGATGTTTTAAAAGATAAACCTAAAATTGATAATTTAGTAATTATTGATGATTATGATAAAGAACAAGTTACCTTTAATTTTGATGTTACCTTAGATGCTACGGAAACTCCTGAAAACTTTACGGGAGAAATGACTTTAGATGGGCAAAATCAGCCAATTACAGCGGGTAATAATCAAGTAATCTTTAATAATATTACGAAAGATCAAAATATGGATTTAGTTTTTAAAGGAACATATGATTTAGATAGTGATAAAGATAATGGTAAAAATAATGTTACAAATGGGGAGTTATTAAAAGTAACATATGGATTATTTAATGAAGATACTTATAAAGATATTACGATTGTAAATGGTAAAGCTTTAAGTAAAAATGATAATCAATATTTTGAAAAGAATGAAACAATTAATTTATATTTTGATATTCAAAATATTCTTCCTGCCTTAGAAGCAACTCCTTATAAAGTAGTTATTGATAATCAAGAATATAGTATTATTAAAAATCTTGAAGGATATAAATTAGAATTAGATGGTTATCATACGGCTGGAGAAAAAGCAATAACAATAACGGATATTATTTTAAGTAATGGTAAAAAAGTAAAATTAACAACACCATATACCTTTAATTTTGAAGTATTAAAAGATGTTGCATCTATAGTTGATTATAAATATGAAGATTTAAAAGAAAAAATTAAAGTAGTATTTAAAATAAAAGATACTGATAATTCTCTTATTGATAAAGCTAAAGTAAAAATAACTGGCGAAAATGGTAAAGTAATATATGATGATATTTATCAAAATGAAATTACATTTGCTAAGGAAAAGGATATTTTAAGATATAATGTTGTAGTAACAGCTGATTATGATCGCGATATTGATATTAGAAGTAGTAGTGCTAATTACCATCAAAATATAACGCTTTTAGATGAAATGATTTCTTTAGAAGAAAATAATATGGAATTTAAAGATATAATTGATATTAATTTATATAAAGAAATTAATAATGAAGAAATAAAATTGATTAATACTGTTGATGTAAGTGATATTGAAAATAATCGCGATAAATATTTTATTGAAATAATTATGAAAAATTTACCGCCAGCGAGAGTTAGAATTAAAGGCGTAGTAACGGAAGATGATATTTTAACTTTAATTTTAGATTATAAGTATGTTACTTTAGAAAATACAAATCGAACGCAAACAATTAGAATTGATTTTGGTGAAATTAAAGATGGACAAGCGAATAATGAATATCATCCAGCCGATGCATTTCGTGTTTTATTAGAAAAATTGGAAGCCGGCGAAGATGTTACTTTAAAGCGTAATTATGATGCTAGCGCTTATAATCCTGATAGTCTTACGTATGTTACTAAAGATTATAGTGGTCATTTAGATGGAAATGGTTACACAATTGAAAATTTAAGTAAACCGTTATTTAATAATATCACTGATGCAACAATTGAAAATCTAGTAATTAATAGTGTAAATATTACTTCAATTGAGGTTCAAGGTATTGTAGCCAATACGGCAGATAAAGTGGAAGTTAAAAACGTTTTAATTAATGATATTGTAAGGCAACAAAGTCCAGAAAAATCCGGATTATTAATTGGTTGGGTTAAAAATTCTACCATTGAAGAATGTCGAATTACGAAATTTAATATGAGTGTTTATGGCAATTCACAACAAGTTGGGGCTTTAGTAGGTAGATTAGAAAATTCCACTGTTAAAAACAATTATGTAAGTGGATCGTTATCTGCAAATTGGAATTATATTGGTAGTTTTATTGGTGATCTTATTGGTAAATCATTTATTTTAAATAACTATTCAAAAGTAACTTATAATAACTGGGCATCTACTGTAGGATGTAGCTTTGCTTGTAGTCAATCAACAGAGGTAATTGCTAAAAATAATGTTGATTTAAGTACAACTAATGGCCAAATACAATATAAATTTATTAATACTATGTCTAGTGAATCAACGAATAACTATTATTTATTAGGAGCTAATGAAAAAGTTGAAAAAAATGGTGTTATAGTAATTAATAGTGCTGATGTTGATACTGAATTATTTAAAACAAAAGCCTTATTTGACGAAGATATTTGGTATCTAAGAGGAACTTCTCTTAATAATTTACCTAAATTAGTAAAAGAAACAAAAACAAAGTTAGAAACGATTACTGATTTTGATCAAAATAAAGAAATATTATATAAAAATTTAATGAAATTAGCGCCTTTATATGATTCTGAAAAAATCGTGGAAGAAGGTAAAAATATTGATGATGAATTATTACTTAATGAAGAAATAAAACATATTATTCCATTTGATAAAGATGGAGGAATTGTTAGTTATTTAACTACTGATGATGCTAAGAAAATAAAAACAATTAAACTAATTTTTGAAAATGATAAAACAAAGGAATATAATGTTACTTACGAAAAAACTTATGATATGGTAGCAGCTTATAAAATAGTTAATTTAAATATTGACTATACCTATAATCATTATATAATTAATTCTAATTCGCAAGTAGTAGTTAATTTAACTAATTATTTACAAGGATTAGATTATACTAATAATTTAGATGTTTTAACGACAAATGATGATTCTAGAATATATCGAGATTTTTATCAAGAAACGACTAAGAATGAAATTAAAGAATTCGTTTTAAAATACTTATCTAATAGTAATTATACTAATACTACTGATGATGAAATAATAAATAATTATATTGAAAGAGAAGTTAAAAAAGATCAAAAAATTGAAAAAGCTTTATATGTTTATAATTATTATCGTAGATTTTATGATTTAGATATTGATAATATGAAAGTTTATGATTTTGTTTTATTCAATATGGATGGCTTTGATGCTGGTTTAACTTTTGAAAATATTGTTAATAAGTATTTTGCTGATTCAACAGGAGCTAATTTTAATACGGGATCAACGGATTCCACATATATTAAATTATTTAGTAAAAATACTGGGTTAGCTCATATATCTAGTTTATTAGAATATATTGTAACTCATTTAAGTAATTATAATATGGATGAATGGACGGCGAAACAATTTAAAGGTATTTTAGTAGAAATACCGGTTAAAGATCATCCAGAAATTCAATATACGTTATGGGATCATTTAAGTACAGAAGATAAAAATGCAGGTTCTAGTTATAGGGTTCATAATTATGTTTTACCAATTTTAACTTTACCAAAAACCGCAGCCTATATTATTTCGGCACCGGCACAATTTACGATTGGAGCTCAACGAGTTTATATGGGTAATCCCGAAAATCCGGAAGAGCTCGCTAAGTTTAAAAAGAAAATGGATGCTTATACAGGTAGAATAGAATCTTACTACAATACGTTATATTCT
The DNA here is from genome assembly GCA_947586295.1 of uncultured Bacilli bacterium. Classification (GTDB taxonomy): domain Bacteria; phylum Bacillota_I; class Bacilli_A; order RF39; family UBA660; genus Onthocola_B. The sequence goes on along the minus strand of CANPXQ010000021.1, from coordinate 2,735 downwards.
ATTTTAGAAGATCCTCAATTATTTAATGATATGCATTTATATCAATTAGATAAACGAACTACTAAAAATGAAAATGGAGCTTCTGTTTATAATACGCCATATACGACTACGGAACCTTTCCATAAAAACTTTGATGAAGTTGTAGGAACGTGGCCAGCAACTCAAGGCGTTAATGCTGGTAACTGGGGAAGTTGGATTGAATGGAATGTTGCGGGATTTATGGATAGCGACATTACTACTGATGGAACTTTAGATACCGGACACCCAACGTTTATGACTTGGTCGCATGAATCCGCTCATTACTTTGATGCTCGTTTATTCTTAAAAAATAATGGTCGTCGTTTTGATGCTGGTGGGGAAGATTATGCCGATGCTATGTTTATGCAAGAATTTAGTTCGGTAGGTATTGTAATGAACCTAACGGTTAATTACAATAAAGGCTTAGAAGTAGGTACTAATTTAAACCCTGAACGAATTAATTCTCCGGCCAAAATTCAAGATTTTTATCGGAAAATGTTTGATACTATTTATATTATGGATTATTTGGAAGCTCAAGCCTTTTTACAATTGTCGGATGAAGATAAAGCAGAAGTAGGGGTTCAAGTACTATATCCTGATGAACATTCCCAATTTGCTTATAATATTAAAAAGGATGAAAATGGAAATCCAATATTAGATGAAAACAATAATCAAATTAGAGAATATTATGGAAAAACGTATATAGAAGATGAATATGCTAGGTATAGAGCTAGATTATCTACTTTATATATGCCATTATATTTAATGGATGAACAGCTTGATTATAGTAAGTTACAAACAATTGATGATTTAATAGAAAATAGAATAATGTTATATCCAGGAAATTACAAATCTTCTAGGGGAAGAGATTCCTATGGTGGAGAAGGATTTGATGTCGTTCACTGGTATCAAACTTATAATCCTTATGGACGTCCGGAATCTTATGCATTAAAATGGATTAGTTATGAAATGTTAGGTTATGCCGGTTATAATGATGGTTTTGTGGAATATGCAAGTAATATTCATTATGAACCTCGAAAAACTTATAATAGTTTAGCGAATCCATATAATGAAGATGGAACCCCTAATTTTGCTAAAAATCCAATTAATTTTAAATCTGATGCAATGGCTTTAAAAAGAATAACTAATGGTGAATATGAAGATTTTAATGAATATAAAAAGGATCGTTTCCAATATGTAGAGGATAACTTAGATCATCTTAATAAAATAATTGATGCCAAAGAATATGTTCAAAAATTCTATAATGCTTTAGTCGAAGATGGAGATACAATGAAAGCAGCTGCTGAAAATGCGATTAAATCTAAAGGTACCGAATCAGAATGTATGGGCGATTACTATTGTATAAGAGCTTTATGGAGTGCTAGAGGTTATAAGAAGAGTACGGAAGTTCGTAAAGAATTATATTATACTTTAAAAAATCTAACTGATGATTTTCGAACTGATGAAATATATATGAGTACTTGGCAACAAAATACTGATGACTTACAAGTAATTAAATAAAAAACTGCTACAAAAATGTAGTAGTTTTTCTATTGATTAAAATAGTGTTTTAATATTTTTCTTTATTAAACAATTAAGTCTTTTTATTTAAAGCTTTTGAAGAAATATTTATTTTCTTCGAGAATTTTCGCTCTCTTCTAAAGAGGCAGTAGCCATTCCTTGATTTTTAACGAAATCTGCATCATTTACAATTTTATTTATTTGTTTTTCTTGCTTAATATCCTGCTCTATAGCAAATTCAATTTCGGCAATGTTTTTAATTAAAAATGTTTTTAGTTTCGTTTCCTCTTCAGTATGGGATGTATTATCAGATTTAATTTTTAGTAATTCCTTTTTATAATATTCATTTAATGCTAACAATTTTACTTTATAATTATATTGCTTACTTTTATCATTTAATTCTTCTAATTTTTTTAAAGCTTCCGAAATTTGTGTAAAATAGATATCAATATTGGTTTTGGGATTGTGTTCAATACTTTTTTTATTAAGTACTTCATTAAATTTTGCTCTTAAATCTCTAAATTGTTTAAGTAATTCAGCTTCTAAACTTTTTTCTTTTCCTAATTTATATTCTTTTTCCGAAATACCATATTTTTGACAAATTTCATCTTTTTGTAAACTTTTGATAAGAGTTATACCTTCTGTTAAAGATAGACCAAGTATTGTAACAATTCCGCCAAAAATTCCAAATACTTGAGCAGTTTCTGACCAATGAGCAAAACCTAAAAGCCATCCTAGGCGACAATTAAAATCATATTAAAAATAAGTATTATAGTTGTAACAACCATACCTCCAGCCGCAATTTCCGTAAAAATTGATTCTGATGTTATTTTTTTATAATTATTTAAAAATTCCTCGTTATTAGATAAATCATCTTCTATCTCACTTATTTTCTTATCAATAATAGCAATATTTTGACTAATAGCTAAATCAATAGATTTACGATTACAATTTTTATCAAGCAATTGGTCCTTTATATTTATAAATTGTCTGTATAACATATAATATAATTTTTGATTACTAACACTAGAATTACTTTTTTTCATTATTACCTCTATTTTTATTATATAATAAATCTCTCCAAAAATAAATGCAAAAAATATGTTAAATACTCGCATTTTTGTAGGTTTGTCAAACAAAAGTGACAGAGTCACGACAAACCAACGATAGATTATTTTAACTTGTTAAAATAATCA
>CANPXQ010000020.1 GCA_947586295.1 uncultured Bacilli bacterium | reverse complement strand
AAGATAAACTATATAGAATAATAGGAACATTTAAAAATGAAGAAGGAAAATATGAAACAAAATTAATAAAAGCAACACCAGCTACAACAACAGAATTAGGAGAAAGTGATGCCTATAACCAAGAATATAATGGTTATCTATGGAATAGTACTAAGGGGTTAGGTGAAAATTGGGTTAGTAAAAATGTAAATATGTGGCGATATAGTAATTTAAATACAAAAAACTTAAATACATATTATTTTGATACATATTTAGAAACAAACATACCAGATTTAAAAAAAATGATAGTAGAACATAACTGGGTAGTAGGAGGAGTATATAATGGATCTTTAAGTCACGATATAATTATTTCCAATACCAAAGAAATTTATGAATATGAACTAGGTAAAAATAAAGTACAAGTAGGAGATCAGGTTTGTTATACAGAAGAAGATATAAATAACGCAATCCCTTGTACAGAAGAAGATATAATCTATAAAGATGAAATAGGGTTAATGTACATATCCGATTATTTATATGGTGGTAATATTATATTTTGGAAAATTCCGAACTGGGAATGTAATGAATCTGGCTCTTCTTGTAGTAGTAAAAATCAACTTTTTGGTAGTGACTGGTTATTAACAGATTATGTTGAATGGACTATTTCGCGTAATTATGAAACTTCTTGTCATGTGTTTAAACTTGATAATACAATAATCCCCCACAATAATATTGACGAAGAATATTTATCTGTGCGACCTACCTTCTATATTTCCTCTGATGTAGTATTATCTTCAGGAGAAGGGACTATATCTAATCCATATAAATTAGAATTACAATAAAAAAGCATTTCGCTTTTTTTATTTTGGTTTAAGCATTTACTATTTAGGGTTAACCGTGGTAAAATAAAAACGAAAGGTTGTGTTATTATGTTAAAAGAATTTAAAAAATTTATTGCTCGAGGTAATGTCCTTGATATGGCTGTTGGGGTTATTGTTGGTGGTGCTTTTTCGGCTATTATTACGAGTTTAGTTAATAATATTTTTACACCTATAATTGGTCTTATTCTTGGTGGCGTTGATTTTTCTAATTTATCCATTAAATTTAAAGATGCTGAAATTATGTATGGGGCTTTTATTCAAAGTGTTATTGATTTTTTAATTGTTGCTTTTTGTTTATTTATTGTTGTAAAAGTCGTTAATAAAGTAATGCATCCTAAAAAAGAAGAAAAAGTTCCAGAAAAGAAAATAGAAAAAACACCAGAATTAAAAACCCTAGAAGAAATAAGAGATTTACTTAAAAAATGAAATATACATTTAGTAATGGGTTATCGGTAAGTTATGAAATAATAAGAAAGAATAATAAAAATATCTATTTTCGTTTTAAAGATGATTTAAAATTATATATATCAGCACCTATGTATATAAGTCAAAAAGAAATAGAAAAATTAATTTTTAAAAATGAAGAATCTTTATTAAAGATGTATGATAAAGTAAAAGATAAAGTATTAGAAGATGATATGATTTATTATTTAGGAAATAAGTATCTAATTGTTATTGATGAAAATGCTTTAGATGTAACAATAAAAGATGATAAAATTATAGCTTCTAAAAGATCAGATATAGATGCATTTATGAATAAAGAAATGTTAAAGATATTTACTAGGGAAGTAGAGTATGCTAAAAAATGCTTTCAAAAGTTACCAGATTTTACTTTAAAAACAAGAAAAATGACAACTAGATGGGGTGTAAATAATGTTAAAAAGAAAATAATAACATTAAATACAGAATTAATAAAAAAAGATATAGAAGCTATAGATTATGTTATAATTCATGAGTTATGTCATTTTTATGAACCTAATCATAGTAGAAATTTTTGGCAGTTAGTTTCTCTAGCGTGTCCAAATTATAAAGAAATAAGAAAGAGTTTAAGATAATATGGAAATAACTAGTTTACAAAATGCAAAAGTTAAATATTGGGTATCTTTAAAAAATAAAAAAATTCGGGATAAAGACCAAGTTTTTTTAGTAGAAGGAGATCATTTAATAAATGAAGCACTAAAGAAAAATTTAGTTGTGGAAACTATTAGTACGGTATCTAAAGATCGTAATTATTTTGTAACTAAAGAAATAATGCAAAAAATAAGTAATCAAAAAAGTATTTGTAAGGAAGCTGCGGTTTGTAAATTTTTAAAAAGTGAAGATATAAAAGGTAATGTTTTAATTTTAGATGGCTTACAAGATCCTGGCAATTTAGGGACGATTATAAGAAGTGCTGTAGCTTTTAATTTTAATACGGTTATCTTAAGTATAGATTCCGTAGATTTATATAATGATAAAGTTATTCGAGCTAGTGAAGGAATGATTTTTCATCTTAATGTCTTAAGAGGTGATTTAAAAGATTATATCTTAAAATTAAAAGCTAAAGGATATGAAATTATTGGAACGAAAGTTACTTATACTAAGAAGATAAAATATTCTAAAAAAAATATAGCTTTAGTTATTGGTAATGAAGGTAAGGGTATAAAAAAGAATATTTTAAATTTATGTGATAAATATAAATATATTCCGATGGAAAAAACTTGTGAAAGTTTAAATGCCGGAGTTGCAGCTTCGATATTGATGTATGAGGTTTATAATGCCCAAATATTGTAAAATAGGAACTGTTATTGCTCCTCACGGATTAGAAGGTAAAGTAAAAATTATTTCTTTAGAAAATAATAAAGATAAAATATTTAAAGAAAATAATAGTGTATATATAGCGAATAAAGAATATATAATTAATAGTTATCAAAAAAATAATAAATATGATATCTTATCTTTTAAAAATTATTTACATATTGATTTAATTAAAGATTTAATAAAAAAAGATGTTTATGTTGATCTATTAAAGTTAGATTTAGAGGCAGATGAATATTTAATTAATGAATTAAAGGGAGCAACTTTAATGGAAGAAGGTAAACTAGGAGTAGTAGTAGATATAATTAAGGGGAAAATCTATCCTTATTTATTAGTAAAGAATACTAAAGAATATTTAGTACCTTTAATAAAAGAATTTGTGATAGAATATAAAAGAGAAGAGCAAGTTATTATTACAAAAAATGTGAAAGAGTTAAGTAATTTATAGAGGTTTATATGAGGATTGATGTTTTAACTTTATTTCCAAATTTTTTTGAAGGTTTTTTAAATGAATCAATCATTAAAAGAGCTATCTTAAAAAAGAAAGTCGAAATTAATATTATAAATTTTCGGGATTATTCGCCTTTAAATAATAAACAAGTTGATGATACTCCTTATGGAGGCGGAGCCGGAATGGTTTTAAGATGTGAACCAATATTTTTATGTCTCGATGAAATTAAAACTAAAGATAGTTTAGTTATTTTACTTTCTCCTCAAGGCAAAACTTTTAAGGAGCAAACGGCCCATACTTTAAAAAAATATAAGCATATAATACTTATATGTGGTCATTATGAAGGAATTGATGAAAGAATAAAAACTTTAGTAGATATGGAATTAAGTATTGGGGATTTTGTTTTAACCGGAGGAGAAATACCGGCAATGGCCGTAATTGATGCCGTGGTTAGACTTATTCCCGGAGTAATAAAAGAAGAAAGTTTAGATGTTGAATCCTTTAATAATCAATTGTTAGATTATCCTAATTATACGAAACCAAGCGTTTATCGCTCTTTAAAAGTGCCTGAGGTATTATTAAGCGGTGATCACCAAAAAATTGCCGAATACCGAAAGATGGAACAATTAAGAGTAACTAAAGAAAAGCGTCCTGATTTATTGGAGGATAAAGATGAGTAATTATATAATAAAAAAAGTTAGTGTAAAAAAAGCATTATTAAATTATGAAATTGGTGAAGGTTATGAATTTCATCCTAAAGGTGAAAAATATACAGATATTAAAAAAGTAGCGATATATGATGGAAAAATAACCGAAGAAATTTTATTAAAGAAAATCACTCGCGATTATGAAAAAATAGTTGCTTATATTTATAGTTTATTAAATGGGGAAGAAGGAAGTAATAATGCTTTATTAGCTTATACCGAAATAGATCGGTTAAAACATATCTTATTATATAAATATCAAAATAAATTAAAACAAAAACAAATTGATATTTATTTAAAAAAATTAAGTATTTTAGAAAGTGAAATAAATAAATTAATGGTTAATTTATTTCAGAAAGAAGAAATAAATAGAGGTACTAGTCGATGAAAAGAAAATTATTTATTTGTTTAATAGGATTAATTTTAGGAATAATAATAATTATTATTTATTTTACAACTTTAAGAACGTATACCGTTATATTTGATTCGGTTGGTGGAACGTGGATCAAGGCCCAAGAAGTTAGAATTAATAAACAAGTTGTGCGACCAAAAGATCCTATATTAGATGGGTATACTTTTAAAGGTTGGTATTTATATGATGAAGAGTATGATTTTGATACTTTAGTTACTAAGGATATTGTTTTAGTAGCGAAATGGGAGGCTAAGTAATTGGAACGTTATAAACAAGTGAAAATTGCCAGTATATTAGGAATGCTTGGTAATTTCTTTTTATCTATTATCAAAATAGTTGTTGCTTTATTTACGAATAGTCAAGCGATGTTAGGGGATGCTTTTAATAGCTTAAGTGATATTCTCGCTTCATTTATGACTTTTTTAGGCAACTTTATTGCTAGTAAACCCAAAGATGAAGATCATAATTTAGGTCATGGAAAAGCAGAATATATTTATTCTTTATTTATTTCTTTTACAATGTTTGTTCTCGCTTTAAATATGGCTAAAGATGCTATATATTCTTTTTTTCGTCCCCAAAATTATCATTTTTCTTATTTTCTAATAGTTGTATCTTTAATTACAATGTTCGTTAAAATAATTTTATATTTATATACTAATAGGGTAGCGAAAAAAATGAATAATGTCTTATTAAAAGCAAATTGTAAAGATCATTTTTTGGATACTATTATTGCTTTTTTTACTTTAATATCTTCTTGTTTAGGTTTTTATAATATAACCATATTTGATAGTATAGTTGGTTTAGGAATATCTTTTTATATTATTTATTCTGCATATCTAATTTTTAAACAAAGTTATGATGTTTTAATGGATAAATCCATTAGTGAAGAAAGAAAAAAAGAAGTTTTAAAAATTATTGAAAAATATCCGGAAATTAAAAAAATTAATCATTTTAATTCCACTCCCGTAGGTTATAAATATTATTTATCCTTTACTATCTTTGTTAATGGTCATATGTCTACTATTGATTCTCACGCTATTGCGAATAATTTAGAAAAAGAAATAATTAAAGAAATACCCGAAATATATTTAGTTATTATTCACGTAAATCCTATTGTTTAATTTTTTTAATTTCTTTAATAAAGATAGATTTTTTAAAAAAAGGCGTAAATAAATAAACTTCATTTTTAGTTCGCGTTAAAGCTACATAAAATAATCTTCTTTCTTCGGCATATAAATATTTTTCGGTCTTTAATAATTCGTTAATTAATTTATTGTTTTCTATTTTTATTGGTAGACCAAAAAAACTATCTTCTAAATTAATTAAAATAACACAATCTGCTTCTAAACCTTTAGATGAATGAATAGTTAAATATTTAATAAACTTATTTTGATAATAAAAACCATTATTATCTATGGTAACATCTAAATAATTATAAATATCTTTATTATTTCTACCTAATAGCAAAATATCGTCATATTTTAAGATAACTTTATTAAGTAAAGAAATTAAACTTTTTCTTTTGAAATAATATTTTATAATAATAGGTTTTTTTAAATGTTTATTACTTACTATTTCTTTTTTTATTTGCTTTTTATTTTGCATTATAAACTTAGTCGAAACATTAATTAATTCTTGACTATTGCGATAAGTATATTTTAATTTATGAATAGTGGCATCTTCTACAATAGTTAAAAAATTTAAAAATATTTCAATATCACAACCAGAAAACTTAAATATAGATTGATAATCATCACCGACAGCAAAGATTTTCGCGTGACAATAACATCTTAAATTATTAATTAAATTCCATCTTATCAGTGAAGTATCTTGAAATTCATCAATGATAATATATTTATATTTTTTAAAATTATTAGAATACTTCGTAGCCATAATTATTAAATCATCAAAATCAAAAGAATTTGTACTCTTTAATTCATTTTGATAAATATACATAATTTTAATAATTAATGTCATTAAGAAGGTATCTGTAGGATATATTTTTTTTATATCAGCAATAGTTTTATTATTAGTTTTATATAAATGAATAAAACTAATAATAATTTTTTTTATTTCTTGGAAACTAAAACTTTTTAAAAAACTAGGATAATCATAATACTTCGTATATTTTAAAATTTTAATAATATTCTCTTCATCTAAAGTATAAAAAAATTCATTGGTTAGATAGTCCAAAGTATCTATAGGGGCAATTTTAAAAGTAACATTATTATATTTTAATATCGCAATAGCTAATTTATGAAAAGTATAAATATCGGCATTTATCTTTATTTTTTCTTTTAAATCATTAACACTTTTATTGGTAAAAGAAATAACTAATATTTCTTCTTCTTTAATTCCTTTAGTAATTAAATAATTTATTTTCCCCCGAATCGTAAAAGTTTTACCACTCCCAGCAGCAGCGATTAAAAGGGTATTTTTTTCTTCTTTAATGGCTTTAAGTTGATACTCGTCTACTTTTTTTCCATCAATAAACATAAGATCCTTTCTTTATGTTTTATCCCTTTTTAAATTTAATCATAAAATTAATTAATTAGCAATTGTTTATTTATTAAATTTATGCTAAAATAATTAACTTGAGGTGGGAAAATGGCAGATATTAAAAAAGAAGTTGAAGTTTTTAGTTATGTTTGTGATAATGAAGAATCTTTAATAGATAATAATAAGATAGTTAGTAAATTAAGAATTAAGACAACTAATGCTTATGAAGAAAAATGTCGTTATATTAATATTAAATATGGTTCTATAGCCTTAATAAGTGGTATTTTATTAGGTAGTATTTTTATGGGCATCCATTCTTTTCGGACTTTAGCAAATGCGATTGATGCTTTATTATCTTTTATAGCCGCGACAGCTTTAGGCACCAGCGTAATGAGTTTATTATTAAGTCAAAAGTATACTAAAGAAAAAGATAATGCTTATAAGGAATATGAAGAAGAAAATACGAAACTCAATAAGATAGAAGAAAATAATAAAGGTATAATCCGAAATAATCAAAGAATAATTGATGAAGTAAGAAAAGAAAACATTAATTTAGAAGAAATTAATTTATTAACTGTTGGTTCTATAGAGGAATTATGTCAATTTTATAATGTCGATTCTTTAGATAAAGTAGCGGTAGATTATTTATTAATGTTAGTTAAATGTTATAATTCTTCTTTAGAAGAAAATAGTCAATTATTTTATGGCAACTATTTAAAAGAATTATATAATAATAATCATAGTATGAAAAAAGTTTTAAAGAGAAATTAAAACTTTTTTTTTAAATAATAAACTATCTTTTTCTTTTTCCTCTTGTTATAATATGGGAGGTGGTAATATGCATAATGCTTGTATAGAAATAAATATCAATACATTAGAAAATAATATTAAAAAAATTAATAGAGTAATTAATAATTATAAAGAAAAAATAATTGATTTACGGAATAATTGTTTTGGTTTAGGTTTATATTTAGTTAATGTTTTTTATTCTTTAGGTTATAAGTATTGTTATGTAACTAATTTGACGGAAGCCTTAAAAGTTAGAAAGTATAATAGTAAAATAAATATTATAGTTAAAAATGAAATAATAGGAGATAGTATTTTAGATGCAATAAATAATAATATTATTTTAACTGTTAGTAACTTAAATTATTTACAAAAATTAAGTTTATTTAAAACTTATGATCAAATAAGAATTCATTTACTTATAGATAATGGAACAAATAATATTGGGTTAAAAAGTAAAGAAGAAGTAACAAAGGCTTTAGAAATTATAAATAATAAAAAAATAATTTTAGAAGGAGCCTATACATCAATTACAACCTTGGGTTATACCGATTCTTTTTATTATACGCAAATGGCTAATTTTTTAACGATTATCGAAAGTTTAGATAAAGATTTATTAATATATGCTAATGAATATATAATGTATCATAATAAAGAATCTTTAATTAATAGTATAAAAATAGATTTAAGTGTTTTCGGTATAAAACCCCTTTTAGAAGAAAATAATTTAAAGATAAAAAAAATAAAGAAAAAATATAAAAATAGAGCTTATAATGATAATATTGAAGCTTTAGAATTACCGTGGGCGATAGTTGGTTATATAACGAGTATTAATTATAGTTTAGAAAATAATTTAATTGGGCGTAATTATTATAATAAAGAAAATATTAGAATAGGGTTTGTTAATGTAGGACATAAAGATGGGTTAACAAAAGCTTTAAAAGTAGTAGTAGTTAATAATACGATATGTGAAATATTAACTGATACTATAGATGATATGATAATAAAGATAAATGAAGATATTAAAATAAATGATAAAGTTTATTTAATAAGTGAATTTAATAATATTGAAAATGTTTTACTTAATTTAAAGACCAATCGTTATTATTTAATGAGTATTATTAATAGTAATTTAGAGAGAATATATTTAAAAGATGGGGAAAAGATTAATCAAGGAGATTATTAAGTTATTATTGTTTAATAAGCAATTGTAAGTTATAATAGAAATAGGTGATGAAGATGAAAATTACAATGGAAGATTTAGTTAATTATTGCAAACAATATGGATTTATTTTTCAAGGAAGTGAAATATATAATGGGCTCGCTAATTCGTGGGATTACGGTCCTTTAGGAACGAATTTAAAAGAAAATATTCGTAATGCTTGGAAGAAAAAATTTATTCAAGAAAATCCTTATAATGTAGGATTAGATGCGGCAATTATAATGAATCCAGATGTTTGGGTTGCCTCAGGTCACGTTGCTTCTTTCGCTGATCCTTTAATTGATTGCAAAAGATGTAAGTCACGGCATCGGGCTGATAAGTTAGTTGAAGAATTTACAGCTGGTAAGGAAACGGGGGATGGTTGGAGTAATGAGCAACTAGAAAAGTTTATTGCCGATAATAAAATTAAATGTCCTAATTGTGGAGGAAGTGATTTTACTCCAATTAGAAAATTTAACTTATTGTTTGAAACTTCTATTGGTGTGACGGAAGATAATAAAAATATTGTTTATTTAAGAGGAGAAACCGCTCAAGGTATTTTTGTTAATTTTAAGAATGTGGAAAGAAGTATGCGACTTAAAGTACCTTTTGGTATTGCCCAAACAGGTAAAGCTTTTCGTAATGAAATAACTCCGGGTAATTTTATTTTCCGTTTACGGGAATTTGAACAAATGGAATTAGAATTTTTCTGTAAGCCTGAAACAGATTTAAAATGGCACGGTTATTGGAAAAATTATTGTCTTGATTTTTTAAAGAGTTTAGGTTTGAAAAGTGAAAATTTAAGATATCGTGATCACTCTAAAGAAGAATTATCATTTTATAGTAAAGCAACAACGGATATTGAATTCTTATATCCAATTGGTTGGGGTGAATTATGGGGCATCGCGGATCGTACAGATTACGATTTAACTGTCCATCAAAATAAAAGTGGGGCTGATTTAAGATATTTAGATCCGGAAACTAATGAAAAATATTTACCATATGTTATTGAACCATCTGTAGGCTTAGATCGTCTTATTTTAGCAGTCTTAACGGATGCTTATACTGTAGAAAAGTTAGAAAATGATGAAAGATTAGTATTAAAAATACATCCCGCTTTAGCACCATATAAAGTTAGTATTTTACCTTTAATTAAGAAAAATCACGCGGAAAAAGCGAATGATATATATGCTTTACTTTGCAAGTATTTCGCTTGTAATTATGATGAAGCTGGTTCAATTGGTAAAAGATATCGGCGAAGTGATGCTATCGGTACTCCTTTAGCAATTACAATAGATGATAATACCTTAAATAATGATACAGTTACGGTTAGAGATCGGGATACAATGGAACAAATTACTTTAAAGGTATCTGAGTTAGTTGATTATATTAATAAAAAATGCGAATTTTAAGAATTAATCTTGCAACAAATATTAAATTTTGATAAAATGGGATAGTAGACTAGGAGGTAATATAATGGCCTTTAAAAATATAAAAAAAATTTTTTCGTATGATGGTGATGATGAAAACAAATCATTTGATGAAGACGAATATTATACAATATCTAAAGATAATGCCTTAAAAATTGCCCTAGATGATGTTAAATTAACTCAAAGTGATATTCGTGATATAGATATTGAATTAGACTATAAATATGGTCAAACAGTATATGAAATAACTTTTGATTATCAACAATATGAATATGAATATTATATTGATGCTAGAAATGGAGATATTGTAAAATCATTTAAAGAAATAGATTAATAAAATATTTTATGTTTAAAAATTATAAAAAAATAAAATTGATAAAATCAAAAAAATTATTGTAATAATGGAAATAATGTAGTATAATATTAATATTAATCGTTTATAAATCCCGTATCTTATCACTCAAGGAAAGAGTTTTAAGGTGCTACAACCATCGAAACAGAAGGAGTGTATTTTGTATGAATGAATCATACAGAAAACTAATATCAGAATTTCTGTACTTAATCGAGTTACGGTATGGAGATAACTGCGAAGGACAAAAGATATCAGAATTCTGTTATTTGTGTATGACCGTGTATGGAGCAGAAATAAAAAAACAGGCAGAAAAAATTGATGAATGGTTAAAAAATCCTGAATTGATTCCAACAGAAATGAAAAAAGCACTACAATATTACGATTCAATTGAAGACGGAATATATGTAGAAACTGCAGAACTTTTGGTAAGATGTGAAAAAATTGTAAGCTTAAAAAAAATTTTTTTGGGAGAATGAAAAATAAAAAGGGTGTTCTATTCTAGGACACCCTTCAATTAATTATTTTATTTTTTATATAACACATGTGTGCTGTTATTTAAAAAAATTTAAGAAATGTTTTAGAAAAAATTCTTATGGGAGGTAAAAAAATGGAACATATATTAAAATTACAACCTAAATATTTTGATTATATTAACAATGGAACTAAAAAAATAGAATTAAGATTATATGATGAGAAAAGGCAAAAAATTAATATAGGGGATACTATAATTTTTCAAAAGGAGCCAGAATTAGAAGTTACAATGAAAGTAAAGGTAATAGGATTGTTGAGATATAATACTTTTGAGGAATTATTTGAAGATTTTGATATAGAAGTACTAGCTGATAATTCAATGACAAAAGAAGAATTATTAAAT
>CANPXQ010000019.1 GCA_947586295.1 uncultured Bacilli bacterium | reverse complement strand
AACTAGCAATGAGTATAATTCTTTTGATATTGATTTGATACAAGATGAAAAAATTTTATCAATTTATCAAACTGGGGCTGATATAAATCTATCTTGTAAATATGAAGATTACCGAAAAATATCTAGCATTTCTTTTAGCATTAATAATTATCAAGGAAAAGTGTATTCAGTATTTAATAAATTTATTATGCTTTTAATTTGCTTTTATACATTTCCACTATAAAATATAGATTTTTAGTGCCGATAGTGATAAAATACATCTAAAGTGGAGGTTTTGGTTATGCAATATAAAAATATAGCTTTAAAAAATAATTTTTATTTGGAATGTGAAAATCCACCTATAGATAAGTGGATATATAAAATAAGAACAAAGGAATTAACTTTAGGTACATTAATAATTAAAAATGCTTGTGAGGAAAAAAATATATTTCTAGAAATTAGTATTAATAGTTTAGACGATAAACAAATACTAGATATAGTAGATAATATTGTAGATTCTTTAGGTTTTTATTTATATGATAAAGAAAAAATAATAATTGATATAAAAAATGATATAGATTTAACAACATATAATCGTGAAAAGTATAAAAGAAAAGCAGTTAAAGACATTGGTAATATCTATATATATAATAATAAAAATAATTATTATGTTCTAAAACCTCTTGTAGAAGCAATGCAAGAATGTGCCGGAACTTTACTTGATAACGAATGTTATTGGCGAGAAATTTTAAGTTTTGATCAAGCATCATATTTAGATAAAGATTTATTACCTATACAAGCAAATATATATTTACTAGAAGAAAGCTTTTATAGCAGTAAGCAAGTAAAATGGGTTTTAAACGCTAAAAATAAGAATAAAAGAATAATTATATTTAACTCTAATGGCTTAATTACTTATCAAAAAAAATCTAATTGTCAAGATTGTTTGAGTTATTTATTAACTTATAATATTCTTAATTCCAAATTAATTTATCAAAAAAACAATTTAAAGATAACATCTACGGATGAAGAGTATAGTGTTCAAAAAGATGACGTTTTAGTTAAAAGCGATTATAAAAATAATAAAATATATCAATATATAAATGAGGGAATAAACTCTAATTTAAATTTAATGATAAAGATAAATGATGAATTATTAACAAAATTTAGTTTGTATTTTGAAACATTGGATAAATTAGGAAAAAGTAGTGGAATATATACATTTAAAATAGATTTAAATGGTAATAACTATATGTTTACGTATACTAATGATTCAGAAAAAATAGATTTAATACCATTATTAAAAGAAGAGGATAAAGTATTATTATTTAATATAAAAAGGGGCAATTTACCAATTGAAAAATTAGAAAAAACAATGCAACGTTTAGTAAAAGTAATTAATAATTATGCTAAAAGTCATAATTTAAGCTTAATTAATTATGAAAATTTAATGCCTATTAAAAGTATTTTAGGAATTTTTGATACCGCAATTAATGATTTAAAATGTATTGAAGGAGAAATAATAGTCCCTATAATAAAGGAAAAAGTAACGGAATTTTTAAAGAAAAAAGAACAAAAAGAAGTAAAATACGCAACTAGATGTCGAAGTTTGAAGAAAGAAGAAAATTTACGAAAATAAGAAAAAATGGTAAAATGATAATAGGAGGAGATGAATTTATGAAAAGTAAAGTTTATTTTTCAAAGGAAATAAGCAGCAGAGCATTAGTAAAAATTTATGAAGCATTAAATCAAGAATTAAAAGGAAAGGTTGCTGTTAAAATATCTACAGGAGAACCAGGTGGTCATAATTATTTAAAGCCTGAATTAATAAAAGAATTAGTGACGAGTTTAAATGGAACAATAGTAGAATGTAATACCGCATATCGGGGTAAAAGGTTTTCTACTATAGATCATATGGAAGCTATAAAAGATCACGGATTTTTAGACATTGCCCCTTGCGATATTATGGATGCTGATGGTGATATGGTTCTAAATTTTGAAGGAGGCAATCATTTACAAGGACAAAATTATGTTGGTAAACATTTACAAAATTATGATTCAATGCTTGTTTTGAGCCATTTTAAAGGTCATGCTATGGGAGGCTTTGGAGGTGCTTTAAAAAATATGAGCATTGGTGTAGCTTCAAGTAAAGGCAAAGCTTGGATCCATTCTGTGGGCAAAACAACTGATCCTGATGAAATGTGGCATCACACTGATAATCAAGATGGTTTTTTAGAAAGTATGGCAGAAGCTGATAAAGCTGTAATTTCCTATTTTAAAGAAGAAAATTTGGCCTATATTAATGTTTTAAATAATATATCTATAGATTGTGATTGTGATAGTAATCCTCACGATCCAGAAATGGGCGATATTGGTATTTTGGCAAGCATAGATCCTGTAGCAATAGACCAAGCAAGTTATGATATGATAGTAAATTCTGCTGATGCTGGGAAAGCCTCTTTATTAAAAAGAATGGAAGAATTGCACGCTATTCATACAGTAGAAACCGCGAACCAATTAAAAATAGGAAATCGTGAATACGAAATAATTAATATTGATTAAAATATAAGGAGGTTTTGGGATGTATTTAAAAATAAAAGAGCCTAACATAAGTGAGGCTTTTTCTGAAGAAATGGCTAAGTTTTTGTATTATCCAAATTATGTTTCTAATCCGCAAATAGTGATTGATGCTATAGAAAAAAATCTTTGTTTGATTGCCGATATTGAAGAATTTATTTTAAATCGGCAAAAATATAGTGATGAAGAATTTTTAAAAAAAGTATTAAATTATTGCCATATTATTTTAACCAGACAAAATAGTTTAAATATTTTGTCTAAAACATATAATAAAAAATATGTTGATTATTTATTTTTAGAAAGTGATATGATTTTAAAGAAAAAAGACATTGATGGTCAAATTAAATCTTATATATGTGCATTTGTCGTAATGTTCGATGAAAATGTCATATTTAAAAATTCTTTATATTCGGCCGATGAATTACAAGAAATGATTGAAAGAAAAGATATATTAATAGTCGATGAATATTTTAGTGAAGTACAAGATTTGGATTTTCCTCATAGCTCTTATATTTATTTACCCCAAATAAATATATATGATTTTTCTTTAAATCCTCTTGAAATAACTACTGTATCTAATAAATATGTACGTAAGCGTTTAACAACTAAAGCTTTACAAACATCTTTAAATTTATATAAACAAGCATTAATATTAGATATAAAAAAAACATTATCTTTAGAAGAAAAATTTAAATATGAAGCGGATTATGCTAAACGGTGTGGAACGTCTTTAAAAAATAATAAAAATACTTTAAGTTTAATTAGAGCTTTGCGATAGTAATTTAATAAAAAAGTGTTACAATATTATTGGTTTAGGAGTCTATGATGAATCAAGAAATAGAAAGAAGTATTATTAAAAAATTTCGCAAAACCATATGGGCTAGATTTGTAAAAGCAGTAAAGGATTACGAATTAATAAAAGCCAATGATAATGTTATGGTATGTATAAGTGGAGGAAAAGATTCTTTTTTGCTTGCTAAGTGTATTGAAGAATTACATAAACATAGTGATGTTCCATTTAATGTTAAATACGTAGTAATGGATCCTGGTTATAGTAAAGCAAATTTAAATAAAATAAAACAAATGGGTAAAACTTTAAATTTAGATATTGATATTTTCGTTAGTGATATTTTTGATGTTGTCAAAAAATGTGGTGGAAAAAGTCCTTGCTACTTATGTGCAAGAATGCGTCGAGGTTTTTTATATAGTAAAGCGCAAGAATTAGGTTGTAATAAAATTGCTTTAGGACATCATTTTGATGATGTTATAGAAACTACATTAATTTCGATGTTTTATGGTAGTGAATTTAAAACAATGATGCCCAAATTAAAAAGTACTAACTTTGAAGGCTTAGAATTAATTCGTCCCTTATATTTAGTAAAAGAACAAGATATTATAGCTTGGCGTAATTATAATAAATTAGATTTTATAGATTGTGCTTGTATGGTTACTGCTAAAAAAAATACTGATAGTGAAGGTAAAAGATTAGAAATTAAAAATTTAATTAATAGTTTAAGAAAGGATAATCCTAATATAGATCATAATATATTTATGAGTTTAACTAATGTTAATATAGAATGTATTTTAGGTTATGTTAAAAATAAAAAAAAATATAGTTTTTTAGATGATCACGATAGATGAATATTATTTGCTAATATTTGAGTTTTGTTATAAAATAAAAGTAGGTGAAAAAGATGAGTAAAGTATATGACGATATAGTACAGTTTCAAAAAAAACACAGAGGTGGTATAGCTTGGCGAATCAAGAAGCATTGTGATGTAATTGATAAACATTTAAATCCTGGTGAAGAAGTTTTATATGCTTTCCCAGCTCAAAAAAATATTGATTTTTATGATATATTCACTACTTGTGTTGTTGTATTAACGTCTAAAAGATTACTAATTGCTCAAAAAAGGGTATTATGGGGTTATACCTTAAGTAGTATTACTCCTGATTTATATAATGATTTATTAGTTAATCAAGGTCTTTTATTTGGTCGTATTACTATTGATACCGTTAAAGAAGAAGTCTTTTTATCTAATTTACCTAAAAGTGCTTTAGATGAGATTGAAACTAATATTACTGAATTTATGATGAAAGAAAAGAAAAAATATAAAATTAGGGAAGAAATAAAATGAAAAAAGTTGGAAAATTAATAATAATTATCGTTTTGTTATTTTCTCTTTTTTTATATTTTTATTTAAGAAAAGTAAATTATAATATAAATTATAATATTAAAGAAGCTGAAATAAGCGAAAGATATGATAAACAAGAGAAACTATATTATCTTGATATTTTTGTTAATAATAAAAAATATAGTTATATTACAAATGATAAATATACCCATAAAAGAAAATTAATTGATGATTATAATATAGATGGTAATTGTTTAAGTCCTCACAGTAATTATTTAACTTTTTATACTTTATGTAATAACGATAATGAATTATATATGCCAAAAGGATCAAATACAGATATAGTTATAGAAAATTACGAAAATATTGATGTTTATGATTATAATGCTAAAACATATCTATTATGGAATTATCATAATTTTATTTATATGAATCCGGAAAATGAAAAAAAATATGAATTGTTTTCGAATGATATATATTCTTTAAAACTTGTTTATGCTACAGACAGATATTTATTTATTCCGAACCAAGAAAATGAGTTTACTTTTAGTAGTGCCTATATAATTGATGCGAAAAAAAATAAAATGAATGAATTTAAATTAAAAAAAGATTTATATTTTGATAGTTATATCTTAGGATATCGTAAAAATAAAATATACTTGGTTGATCGCAAAAATAAAGAAGAATATGAAATAGATTTAAAGAAAAATAAAATTTCGCGAACTGGAGGAAAAGTGTTAAATAATAATAAATGGGAAAAAGTTGATCTTAATAAATTGATTCATAACGATTATAGCTTTAACACAAATAATTTAGTTCAATATAATATAATTGATAATAATTTATATGCTTTTATAAAAGATTTAAAAATTAAAATTACTGATAAAAAGGTAAGTAATATAGTTAAATATAGTGATACGGAAATCTATTATATATCTGCTGATACATTATATTATTTTAATTTTTTTGATAATGAGAAAAAGCTAATGCGTTATAGTGAGTGGGAATATAATTATAATAATATGATATATATTTTTGATTAACCAAATTTCTAGTTATTCATACCATATAACTAGGAAGTGAAAAAATGAATTATTATAAAATTGAAAAAGGAGATACTTTAAAAGGAATAGCCGATAAGTTTAATATTACTTTGGAAGAATTACAATCTTTAAATCAAGTTATTCCTTTAAGTGAACTTAGAGTAGGAATGGATATTATTGTTCCTAAAAATCAAGATCAATACTTTAGTATTTATAATATTGAATCCGGAGATTCTTTATATAAAATTGCTCGTAAATATAATATTAATCCTACTTTATTAGCGAATTTAAATGGATTAAATATGGATGATTATATATATCCTAATCAAGAGTTATTAATACCTAAAAGTGGATATAGTTATTATATTACTGCGGAAGGAGATACTTTAAATACTGTTGCCGATATGTTTAAAACTAATATCAATAATTTATTACAAGACAATCCAACCATATATTTATTAAAAGATCAAGTATTAGTTAGTAAGAAAAATAATTAAACTTTACATAATATTGTGAAGTTTTTATTTGATTATTTTTTTCCTTTTGTTGCTATTCTTGGTTCTTTTTGATAAAATGAATAGGAAAGAAGGGAAGACTAATGATATTACGTAGACCATATGGTTTAATGATTAAGCATTTTAAATTAATTCATTTTATATTGTTAGTTTTATCTGGTTTAGTTATTTGGCAATTAAGAGATCTTTTACAATTTTTTAATTCTTTTATTGCTAATGGATATATTACTACCGTTACTGAAAATATGGCCAGTAATTATATTAGTATTACAATTTATTTAACATTATTATTAGTAATGGTAGTTTTAATAATGCTTATTGTTTTGTTAAAATTTAAGAAAAAACCTGCTAATATATATATAATCGCTTTAGTATATTATATAATTCTATTATTGGGAATAATTATTGCAGCTTCTTTATTAAATGGTTTAGAAGAACAACTTTGGACTACTACAGCTGCAAGGTTGTATCGTGATATAGCGACGATGTTAAGTGTTCCCGCTTATATATTTATTCCTTTTTGGTTAATTAGAGCTTTAGGATTTAATATTAAACAATTTAACTTTCAAAGTGATATTCAAGAACTAAATATTTTAGATGCAGATAGTGAAGAAATAGAAATAAATATTGGTTTTGAAACTTATAAGACTAGAAGAAAAATTCATCGTATTGGAAGAGAATTTAAATATTATTATTCGGAAAATAAATTTATTATGACAAGTATAATTGTCATAACTTCAGCTGTTTTAATTTACTTATTTTTTAGTAATTTTGAAATATTAGTTAAAAGATATAAAGTAGGAGATAGTTTTAAATTTAATGATTTAGATATTACGATAGATGATTCTATTATTACTAATTTGAATTATTCTGGTAATGTTATTAATGATAAAGATTATTTTTATTTATTAAAACTAACTATTAAAAATAATACCCATAATGATCAAAATTTTGAATATAATAAATTTTTATTATATACTTCTAAAAATGATTATTATATTTCAGATTTGGGATTAAGTAGCGATTTTGTAGATTATGCTGAAGCTTTTAATAATTTACCAATAGAACCCGGGTATGAAAAAACTATATTTTTACCATATGCCATAAATAAAGATAAAATAAATACCAAGTATCATTTAAGTATATATAATGGTATAAGTAAAAAGAAAAAAGAATATAAAGTTAAAACTATTGAAATACCTTTAAATCCTGTAGTTGTTGATAAAATCAGTGAAGTAGCGAAAGTATCTTTAAATGAAGAACTTGATTTTAGTAGTACTTATTTAAATAATACAAGTATTACCATAAAAGATGCTAAAGTTACAAGTGAATATGTTTATGATTATATAATGTGTAATTTATCAATTTGTAATACTTATAAAGGAAAAATAACTCCTAAAGTAGAAAATATACGTCAAACTTTATTAGTACTTGATTATGATTTTAAATTGGATATGGAAGCCCCTTATAGTAAAGTAAGTGATAGGGCTAGTACTTTTGCAACTAATTTCTTTAAAGTTAGGTATGTCACAAATGAAGCTACCTACACGAGTATAGTTAAAAATGTAACACCGGCTACTTTAGCTGATAAAATAGTTTTACAAGTACCAAAAGATGTAGAAAACGCTAATGAAATTGATTTATTAGTTACAATTCGTAATAAAAGTTATATAATAAATCTTATTGGGGGATAAAAATGACTTTTACTACGGTATTAAAAGAAGAAATTGCGAAACAAGATATTAATATATTAGAAAGCCGTTGGGAATTAATTTCTTTTTTAAATTGTATTGCTAAAATAAATAATAAAGAAATAACTATTACTTTAGAAAATGCTTCTGTAGCTCGCAAAATATATAAAGAGTTAAAACAAATTTATGGTATAAGTAGTCATATTGTCGTTAGAATGCAAAGAAGATTTAAAGTAAAACAAATATATATATTAGTAATAAAGGATAATATTGCTACTTTAAAAAACTCTTTAAAAATAGAAAATAATTTAGAAATGTTAGAAACTAATGAAGAAAAAATTGCTTATCTAAAAGGAGCTTTTTTAGCTGTAGGTAATGTTTCGAATCCGAATACTTCTGGTTATCATTTAGAATTCATTTTAAATAGTGAAAAAAAAGCTAAACAAATAGCTTTATTATTGCAATATTTTAAATTTAGTGCGAAAATAATTACTCGAGGTTATAAATATGTTGTATATATAAAAAACAGTGAAAATATAAGTGATGTTATAAAGCTTTTTAAAGCTATTTCTAGCCTTTTTTATTTTGAAGATATAAGAATATATAAAGATCATAAAAATATGGTTAATAGGCTTAATAATTGTGAAATCGCTAATCAAGAAAAATCAATTAAAGCCGGATTACAACAATTAAAAAATATTAATTATTTAAAAGAACATAATTTATTACCTTTATTAGATGAAAAAACCTTAATTGTAATAAAGATGCGGGAAAAATATCCAGAAATATCATTTCAAGAGTTAGCAGATATCATAACCAGTGAAACGGGTTATAAAATAGGTAAATCTGGTATTAATCATCATTTTATTAAAATAAATGAATTAATAGAAAGGCATAAAACTCATAATGAAAATAGAAAATAATTTAAACTATGCAATTATTAGCAATAATATTAATAAAGAATTATTAGATAAGTTTACTGATTATACTATTATTGATAATATGACTTATTCTCTTTTAGTTGAAAAAATATATAATTTCCCATCTAAAACAATAATTTTTAATAATACTTTATATTGCTATAGCGATGAAGAAAAAAAAGAAATATTTAGTTTATTACAAAAAAGAAATGTTAATTATATTAATATCACAAGTAATATTGAAGATGTAATATATAGTGATTATTTATTAGTTTATTATAATAACCAATTAATTATGGAAGGTAAAACGTTAAATGTTTTACAACAAGAAAAGCTTTTAAAAAAGTTAGGATTTAATTTACCTTTTACACTTAATTTAGCGATTCAACTAAAATATTATAATGTTTTAGATGAGTTATATGTAGATAATCGAAAGTTGGTAGATAGATTATGGAATTAAGCAAATTATTAGGAAATATTATTGGGATTGTATCCAGTGATACTTTAGAAATATTTGATGATTGTTTAGTTAAAGATTTATTACAAAATAAATGTTTTGATGCTTTAAAAATGGTTAATCTTGATAGTTCATATGCTGAGGCAAAAATAAGTTCTTTAAGTTTAAAAGAAAAAAATATTATATCTTTAGCAAGTCAATTAAATAATAATATAATAATATTAAAAGATTTTTCTAATGGATTAATTGATAAGGATTTAAAGTTTTATCAAAAGTTATTAAAAAAAATAAGTAGTTATAATAAAAAGATTATTTTAATAAGTAAAGATATTAATTTATTTATTAATTTAGTAGATCATATTTATGTATTAGATAATGATAATATTATTTACGAGACAACCAATATTTTTGATTTAAAATTATATAATTATATTTCTAAACCTAAAATAATTGAATTTGTTCAAATGGCCAAAGATAAAGGTATAAAAATAGATTATACAACTGATTTTAATGATTTATTGAAAGCTATATATAGGTCAGTACAATGAAGTATTTGGTAGTAATAAGTTATGATGGACGGTATTTTCACGGTTTTCAAAGACAAAAAGATGTTTTAACTGTGCAAAAGGTTATGGAAGAAAAATTAAGCGAAATTTTAAAGGAAAATATTGTAATTAAAGGTTCAGGTAGAACTGATGCTTCAGTCCACGCTTATGGTCAATGCTTTCATTTTGTAAGTAATCAAACGATATTTAATTTAAAAGGAAAGCTTAATAAGAAATTAGAACACATTAAAGTAAAAAAAATCAAAAAAGTTGCTGCGGATTTCCACGCTCGTCATAGTGCTATTAAAAAACATTATATTTATAAAATAAATTTAGGTAAATATAAAAAAGAATATGAAGGTTATGTACTACAATTAAAAAGAAAGATAGATGTAAAGAAAATAAAAGAAATAAAAAATTTATTTATAGGCACCTATGATTTTCATAACTTTGTAGCGGGGTATCGCGATAATTATGTATCAACAATTTATAAAATAAATATAATTCAAAAGAAACAAATTTTAGAAATTCATTTTTATGGAAAAGCCTTTTATCGTTATATGGTTCGAAAACTAGTAGGAGCGATGATAGATTATAGCTACGGAAATGTAAGTAAAGAAACAATAAAGAAAATGTTAACTGAAAAAGATTATAATAAAGAATTAAAAACAGTAAAAGGCGAAGGTTTGTATTTGGCAAAAGTATACTATTAAAAAAATCATTTTTCTCTTGATTTTTTTTTTTTTTTTTTTGATAGTATGGGATATAGATAGGAGAATAGAAAAAAATGGATAAGAAAAACACTTTATTATTAACGGTTATTGCGATAGCAACTTTATTAGTAGCGGTGATAGGTGCAACGTTCGCTTACTTTACAGCCCAAGCTGGAGCCGGAGCACAAGCCAATGTTAATGTTACAACTAGTACAACTGATACGGCAACATTTAGTAAATTTGATAATTTATCAATTAATGCCACTCTTCAAAATTTTGATAAAGATGATGCATCATTAACAGCAGCAACTCAAGGTTATGTTAATTTTACTCCAAGTAATGCTGAAGGTCGTGGAAGTGTAGATTATTGTTATACTGTAGAAATTGAAATATCTAAAAATGAATTTATTTATTCATTAGATAAAACTAAAAGTGGTAGTAGTCACTATCCAGAATTAATATTAAATGTTTGGAAACAAGATAATCAAGATAATAGTGAAGGATTAGAAACAATTGATGCCAATGACGAATATCGTTATAGTCAAGCAATGCAAATTGACTTAAAAAATAATCAATTAATCTTTGATGATAATGTATTATCAACTGGCCATATTTGTTCTGAAGATACTGATTATTCAACAAATCAACAAAGCGAAAATTGTAAAGAAATTGATGGTGAAACAAATAAGTTAAAAGGATATGATATAACAATTGTTGGAAATACCGATTATGATGGAGAAGATGATAACGGTTTAAAGGACGTAACAACGATTAAAATTCCGGTAAAAAAAGAAAGCTACGATACTGGTTTAACTGAAAATGATTATATCCATAAAATAACAGTAACAGGTGGGGCTAGTGTTAAACCAAAATATGATTTATGGAAAGCCTCAGTTACTTTAGTAAATTATAAAGATACTGATATTACTTCACAAGCTGCTGGTTCAGGAGACCAAAGTAAATACGATTATGATAATGATAGCAATATTGGTAATGCGGGAAGAAAGTTTACTGCGACATTAAACTTTAACCCAACGCCTTGTCCTAACTAAGGCTTAATAATTAAATAGCGGTATATAAATAAAAATTTATATATAGAAAAAG